>MTLR01000073.1 GCA_002010925.1 Candidatus Bathyarchaeota archaeon JdFR-04 | reverse complement strand
CTTTACGGTTCTGAGCATAAACAAGGTTGTCGCATAGACTAGGGTTCCGAGGATTATATAAAGCGGGAGAAGGTGTAAGCGAAACACAAGAAACTCTCTCGACCCTGTGACCTGCATTCTGAAAACATCCAGTAATAGCAAGAACGCTGCCATAGCGCCGCAGGAAACGGTTGTCTTCCACAAAACATCTTTATCAAAATTAAGGGTGATTTGTTTTTTTAGAACATATATCCCTAAAGCAAAGTTAGCTAGGGCTGCCAACATCCTGCCAATGGTTGCGCCAAAGACACCCCAACCAAGGGTAACAATAGTGACATAACAGGTTAAAGCCTCAAGAACAATAGAAGCCATTATTATTAGTGAAACTGTTCTGCTTCTTCCTAACGTGAGGAGTATAGGTCGAATTGCCACCCCTAGGATTGTGGGGATTGTTGCAAAAGCTAATAAAACCAAGTAAGGCGTCATGGGCTTATAGCTTGCCCCAGCGAAAAGAACAAGAGATGGTTGGGCAATCAAGGAAATCCCAACAACCATAGGAAACCCGATGGCCACAGCATATCTGGTGGAAAAGGAAAAAGCGGCCTCTAAGCTCCCTATTCCTTCTTTAGCGTATGATTCAGATAAATGTGGAAAAATAGCCATGACTATTGATAGCGCAATCAAACTTGGAATGAGAGCGGCTTTAATTATAACGCTATACATACCGAAAACACCTGGGTTGATTATTGAAAAAATGAAAATTTGGTCAACCCAATTAATTGTGAAGGTAAGAACTGCGGAAACATAAAGGGGAAGCGAAAAGGAAAGCAAGGGTTTAAGCGGATGAGGCTTACTCTTAAGCGTAAAGTTTCTTAGCACTATAGCTGCACCTAACATCGCTGCAACTATCATGCCCAAGCTCCATCCAATTGGCACTGCAAAAAGATCGAAGCCGAATAATAAAAGAGCGATTACAAGGAAACTTTGAAGTATATTGAAAGTTAAATTTATCAACGCTAGCTCCCCTATTTTTTTCAAACCTAACAAAGCCCCCGACAAAAAACTCATGATATTTGTTAAAAAGCAGGAAAGCGAGGTGATTTTTAGTAAAATGGACACTTGTTCGGGCGGGATCCATTTTGAATTTCCGAAAAAAGTTGTCGCCAAGAGGTCTGAGGATAAGAAAACTGCTAGGCTTGTAGTTGTGGCAGTTATTAATGCTACCTGGAAGTGTCTCACGACGACGGAGTTTGCTTTTTCCCTGTCGTTTTTCGCCAAGTATTGGGGGATGTATTTGGCGGCAGCCGAGGGCAACGCTAGGGCACCTAGGATGTTGCTTAAGACCACAATGAAATTCATGAATTGGAACACCCCCATTTTGGGGCTACCTACTTCGAGATTCTCCACTCTGAAGGAACGGGTTAGAAACATGAAGTAAACAACACCTATAACCTGAGCTAGAAGACTTTGCATAAAGAGATAAGTGGCTCCCCGGGCGATTTTTGTTGCTCTACTTACTTCAGTCAAACTTACCCTTTCACTCCTCCCCGTAACTTCACCTAATGGGACATTGGTCTTAATTAGCCCTTTCGGAAATATTTAAATGCGTATTTGTTCACGAATGTTTGGGAGGGTGAAATTGGATGACAGAAAAAGCTTCTGTAAGTCTTGTTTATGAGTGTGTTAGGTGCGGTGCTAAAGTTTCCACTGAAGATTTGGAAATGCGTGGTGGGGGAATTAAATGCACAGTGTGTGGGTATCGTGTTCTAAAAAAGATTCGCCCCCCTGTGGTTAAACGGGTTCCAGTTAAATAGAGAAAGAAGGAAAAGGTTTAGAATATTTCCTTTTCACCGATTTTTCTTAAAGTTTTCCCCCGAAGTTTTATAGCTGGACCAACGACCTCCTCGATTTTCTTTTCAACGGTTTTTCGTTTCACCGTTTCTCCGCAGATTCCTCCTGGTAAGAGTCGCCGTTTGATGCACATAGCGTAGCTACAGTTTACTACTTGGCATTCCTCTTCCGTCCATCGGCACCATATTGTGTTTCGGCGGTAAGATGCGGCATTTTTTCCACATCTGAAAAATTTGCATGTGGGAGAACAATGTTTCGTTTCGGTCAACGTTTACACAACCCTAGGTTTTTGCAAAATTTCCTCTTTTACGTTTCGACCCACATTAATTAATGCTGGGGAGAACCGTTATAAACCTTTTTACTCTCCGCTAAGTTTTCCACGTTTTCTCTTTCGGTAAACCTCTATTACTAAGACAGTTAGTATTAGAATTATTATGGCGATTAGGGTTGCCAGTTGACTCGTTTCCATTAATGTCCCAGCGACGAGTACGTATCTTTCCATTTTAAGCGGTATAGTTTGATGCTTATCTACGTAGACTACTAGACTCATGAAGGGTTCGTTTCCTCCGTCTATATAGGCGTCTATTTGGACTCTACCTCCGATTAGGTTTTGGAAGGTTACTACGCCTTCTGCGTTAGTTAAAGCGGAGCGGGATTGAGTTCCCTCACGGGTTATGGTAACGTTAACATTGGAAATTGGTTGCCCAAAGTAGTCTACTGTTTTAACAGTGAGTGTTAGATTATAGAGTTTACAGTAAATTTCTAGGTTAAGGTCTTGAAACATGTCAACCGAGGTTTCGTTAAGAAGAATATTTCCTGCATAGACTTTCAGGTAGTATTTGCCAAAGGTGAGGTTAAGAATGGCTATTCCTGAACCATTAGATGTTCCGGTATAGAAAAGTCCACCTATATATTCTATGGCTTCTATGCGGGCATTTTGGAATGGCCCATAATTATGGTTAGTTACGTTCAAGGTTAAGGTCATTGGTGGACAAAGTATAGTAACATTTAGCCGTCCCTCGGCTGGTAGGTTTAGAACTGTATGGTTAAATGTTTTTCCGTAGCGGGAAGCGTTTATAGCATAGTCTATGTTTGACAAAGTGGATCCCACATGAAACTTACCGGAAAAATCAGTTTTACCCATTATGGTTTCGTTTTTAAGCTCACTAGTCTTTGTGACGACAAACTGATAGCTTATATTTAAATGAACGAAAGGAATTGGAATCCCCCTTCTATCTTTGACAAGTATAGTTAGGTCAGTTAACTTACAAGTTATGTTATACTTAGCTTCGCCAGTGATAGTAGCGTTTAATTCGCCGACCTTAACTCCTTTCCAGAAAGCCTCAAAATAGTGGTTCCCCTTCTCTAACCATAATCGCGCCAGTCCATTGCTTTCGCTGGTTTTATTAAACTTGGTGTTAGTCCTCTCGTCTAAGGCCTCTACTAATATATTTTGCGTGACTCCTCCAGCTAAATTTCTCGTGTAAATATCTATTTGGTATCCAGGGATACTGAAAAGTTGGGAGTCTTTTATTGGTTTGGTTGTATTTTCTCCGCTTATAGTTAGGTTGTAGACTCCTATGGAAGCGTCCCGTGGAACTGTCCAGTTAGTATGGATTATTCCCCATGGATCAGCGTTAACGGGTGCATTATAAATGGTTTCGTTTGTTCTCATAAATGTTATTTTTAAGGTGGCTGTTTCATTTGGCAAATACCCCCATGCACGAATGTCCGCTAGTTCTTCCCTGTGGTAGTCGCTTGCGTTTAACATACCTATGAAAAAACCATGTTCAGCAAGTTTTTTGGTTCGATTAAAATATACAAGATACATACCTGTAAAGTTGGTATGTGGTTTGGGATGCGTTTCCAAATTAAATTCGTCTGGATAGGTTATGTTTGCATATCCGAATCCTTTGTTAGTAGTATTGGAAAGCTCAATGATAGATGAGTATGTGGTGTTAAGCGGGTAAGGAAGCTTAACACTGACGTTGGCATGGTATATAGTATTTGGTTTTCCACCAGTAACGTTTACATGTATAACCACAGAAGCGCCCTGTTGAAGCCTTTCGCGGCCTAGTGGAAGTTTAGGCATTATGCCGTAAGCGGTTTGAACAATGAACCATGTTGAGGTATTTTTGTTTAGTGCTACGTCTTGGAGTTTAATTGTGTAGTTACCTGTTGGGCGATGAGGTACATTGAAGGAAGCCTTTATATCGTTTCCTTCGGCACTGCCCGATGTCATCAGTTCCTCGTCGAAGAAAATGTTGAAGGCTCCATTTTCTGTTTCAATTGTCCCCTCAATTTTTATGGTTTCACCAACCTTTCCTTTCTGCGTAGATGGAGTTACCTGTGTTATTTCTGGTTGAGCGGTGGAAACGTTTGTATAAAACAATGTAACAATAAAAATTGAAAGTAGTAAAACCGTTAGGAACGATATCGTCCTAAGCCGTTTTCTTCTATTTTGACTGTGCAAGCTTTTCCCTCAGCTGACGAGTTTAACATCAACGTGAAACATTGTATTGCAAGGGTACATTTTAAACTTTATCTCTCGCTTATCTTTTCAATTTGGCGAAATCGTAAAATTAACAATGAAACATACAAATGATTGTTGGAGGATTCGTAGGATGATTGAGGAGGTTCTCAACATTGTGGAAGCACATGAGGAATGGCGGGGAGGAAAATGTTTGAATCTTATTCCTTCAGAGAACATTATGAGCCCTAAGGTGCGAGAATTGCTTTCGTCAGATTTGGCTCATCGATACACTTCCATGGATAAGTTTTACCGTGGAACCCGTTTCACTGATGAGGTTGAAAGGCTAGGTGAAAAATTTGCACGCGAGGTTTTCGGAGCGGAGATGGCGGATTTACGTCCCCTCTCCGGGCATATTGCGGATTTAATTTTCATTGCAAGCTTTGCTAAGCCAGGTCATACGTTGATGTGCGTTTCAGCGGAAAACGGGGGATATCCGGGGATATGGAAGCAAGGGTTACCAAGTTTTCTCCATCTTAAACTTGTCGAGTTTCCCTTTTCTAGAGAGGAAACGAACATAAAAACGGAAGAGGCGCGGGAACTTATCCTTGAAGTTAAACCTGAACTTGTAGTTTTTGGCGCCAGTCTTTTCCTGTTTCCTCATCCAGTTAGAGAACTTGCTGAAACAGCTAGGCAAGTGGGCGCAATGGTGGGTTTTGATGGGTCTCACGTCCTGGGTTTAGTTGGTGGGAAACAATTTCAAAACCCTTTGCAGGAAGGCGTTGATGTGCTTTTCGGTTCTACCCACAAAAGTTTTTTTGGCCCTCAGGGCGGCATACTTCTGGCTAAAAAGGCGTACGGTGAGGCTCTTCGGCAGAAGGTTTCTCCGGCTTTTGTTGATAATGCCCATTGGAATCGCATTGCCGCTTTAACCCTTGCGTTAGCTGAAATGAGGGAATTCGGGAAAGCCTACGCGAGCCAAGTTGT
>MTLR01000178.1 GCA_002010925.1 Candidatus Bathyarchaeota archaeon JdFR-04 | reverse complement strand
GATGTTAGTTGGGGAAAACAAGAACTTAAACCTCTGTATAAAATTCGGTGCAAAGAAAAGGACAAGATTAAGGGTTTCATCCTCATCGGCAGCGTCCCCGGCGGTGACAAGACTTTTCATGTCATAATGCCTGAATACTGTGAGTTAGAATACAGAACTGCTGCAGTTTTATTACAACCCAACGAGTCAGGAAACCCCAGAGCATGGCTTGATGGAAATATGATAGAAAGCAACTTGGTAAAATTGAGGCTAAAACATTTTGTGAGCACCGTCTGGAAAGAATGGAATAGAAAGCAACGAACAGGACAAAACCAATCCCTCAAATGCATTATGCTTGCTTTTAGTAGGTTTCTTCTTCAAATCTGCATGGTTTGAAATCTAACTCTTCTTCCGGTATTCCTAATGATTTACCATAATCTACCGCAGGCTTCCAAGCTTCCTTATTCGGTGTTAAGATGAAGATTTTTCGAGGGAAAACTACTATCAATTCTTGATTTCGATAGAAGTGAGCATAGTAGGCGGGCTCTGTGACTAAATTTTTCTGAACAAGCTTAATTACTTCGTTTATCCTATTTTCGCCAACACCAACTCGCAGTAAAGTCCACTCTCCAGCTTTTTTCTTCCCTAGGATTTTTAGCTTGTTCAAGATTGATTGGTTTTTTAGACCTTCCTTAACTATTATGCCATGATACTCGCTCATACGGTCAACTAAGTTTTCTTAGCATAAAATATGTTGCGATACTATTATTGAGTTTAAAAAGGAATGTGTTTTAACGGTTAGGGCTTTATATCCTTGCAGTTTTTATAGAACTAAAGCCGATTGGATTAAATTATTTTTACGACCGAACATTTTATTGTCAAAATTCAAATTTTCGAAACAAAATCTCATAGAAACGGCGCATATTCTTTACTTTCTTGTCTTAGGATATAGCATTAAATAATAGTTTTTAAACAAATGTTTCTCAAGGGGAATGTATGGGTTGATGTTATCTTTTGCATCAGGATTTTTGATTGGTTTGCTTTGGTGCAAAAATAAGAAAATTCCAACTTATGCCTTGCTGGCAATACTTATTTCCTTAACTATATTTTTTGCATGGTGTTCCGTTTATCCCCAAAAGCCACCTGCCTATCCCCCTCATAACTTTGCAGACGCTGTGAACCTTTACTTAACAAATTTCATATGGTCCATCCGCTTATTAGCTTCTTGGCCATTCTGGATAGGCCACCCTCTCATTTTTATACCAGAGAGGGACATGTTAATTTTATATTTCTTAGGATACCCAATAATCAAGAGATATTGGGTTTTAGGCTCAATATCGAAGGGGAATTGGCGTTATATGGTTCTTCAAGAATTTTTCACTTATTTAGCTATAATTAATATTCTAGCCGGAATTTCTGGTTTCCTCATTTCTTTGAAAATCATGAGCTCACATAGCCAAGGGCAAAATTAGAAAAGTTCTAAAGACTACTTACCTTCCTTAATCTGTACCGCTCATAGATTAAATCTACTTTTCCATTATCGACAATAAAGTCCACTGGGAGCCTTCCGCCGCTTTGCAATGTATAAAATCTTTTTATTTTGCCTTCTACTTTTTTGGGCACTAGGGGCATTGTCATCTCCGTATACCTGTCTTTAATATTCAGAAGTAGAAAGGAATCTGCTCTCGTAACTTCCACGTTCGTTGTGCCTTTATAGGTTTCATACCTCCCGGTTAAAGTTTCAAGCTCTTTTTCTATTTTGACGAACGGAAGCTCTTCAGGTTCTTTATTTAACATTAGAGCTAAACCATACATTGCCAGCTGGGAAAGTGGATAGCCACTTCCGTTTGCAAGCAAAACTATACCTATCTTCCTTTCTGGAATATAACCGATATAGGCAGTGGCTGTTAAAACTGAGCCACCATGACCAATAAGTTTGTATCCAAAAAAGTTAGGAGCCACTGCTAATCCGTATGCGTAGGCTTCGCCGCCTAGAACCTGTAAGGGCAGCGTTATCCTCGGCTTCTCCATTTCAGCTATTAATTCCGAAGAAAGTATTGTGGTACCTTTGTATTCCCCACGGTTAAGATACATAGTTATGTAAGTGGCCAAGTCCATAACATTGCTTATTAAACCACCGTCAGCAGACAACGAGTACAAATACTCAGACTTTTTATGTTGCCCTTCCTTTGTCACAATGTAAGGAGTAGCCTTATCAAAGTCAGCCTCAAGCTGTTCTCTTTCAAAAAATGTTCGATTCATACCAAGGGGCTCAAGAATACGCTTTCTGACATACTCTCTATAGCTAATTCCCGAAAGTTTTTCTATAATATAACCGAGAAGTAGATAGCCCTCGTTTAGGTAAAACCACCTTTCACCTGGCTTGGCCACAGCCCATCCTCTGGCTTCTCTCATAAAAGCAAATAAATCATCATAACTTGCCAAGGGTATCCATTTGCCGCCAGCACCAGTTACATAACGGATGAGCGCTTCAGCATACGCTAAAGCAGGTATGCCAGAAGAGTGAGTGAGCAGATGCCAAATTCTAACTGGTTCACCCATTATTTCTAAATCCAGGGGGACATACTTATCCACCGGGTCATCTAAGCCCAGTTTTCCTTCGCTTACAAGTTGCATAATTGAAAGTGCAGTAAAGGACTTAGTAACAGAGCCTATTCCGTAGAGAGTGTTTGAGGTAGCTCTAAATCCGTATTCTTTATTTCTAAACCCGAAACCCCTACTATAAGCAACCTCTCCATCCTCAATTATTGCAACGCTCATCCCTGGCAAATAGGTTTTAGACATGCAATTAAAGGCAAACTCCTCGAATCTACGAACAGCATCTCCATCTAACATGGTAAAGCGCCCAATGTTTCATAATTGGAATTTTATTATAAGTGTTGACATTATTGAACTTATGGTGAAGATGACTGATGTTTGATCCTATTTAGGGTTAGCTTCTACGGAATCCATACAATAATTATATCATAAAATATGTGAGCAGGGCTGTTGCGAAAGAAACAACTAATGAGGGAACCATATACCTGTAAACCGCGTTCAGGGACGTTTTAAAGTATTTAGCTGTAAGAACCAAGCATAAGTGAGTTGGCGCTCCCACATAGCCTAAATAGGCAGCTGAGTACAGAAGACTCGCCGTTTTAGGAGTAAAATTCAACGCTGCTTCGAGAATTGGCACAGTTATAGCAATCCCTCCGGATGGGGACCCTACAAGAAAAGCCAAAACTGCCGGGAGCACCAAAAGCAAAACAACTTGACTTACCTGCCCATTCGAGATCATGCTACCTAAAACATCAGATATCCCCGAAGTCAAAGTTACGTTCCTGAGGAGCATGGCTCCGAAAGCGGCCAATGTTATAGTATAAACTGATGGATTGCTGAAAGTCTTATGTAACACGTTGAAACCCGGTCTGGCTATAAACATTAACAAAGCCAAGCCTATAAGTGAGGCCACAAAAACGTCCCAACCAAAGGCAATAACTACGAATATCATTATAAAAATCGGCAAAAAGGCCTTTATTAGAGTAGCCAAATTATCGCGAGGGCTGTTTTCTGAACCCTTGTCATGCTTTGATTTCATCTGAACCTTCCATAAGCCCAGAAAATATCCCGTAGTAGCCATTGCTAGAACAACGGGGACCTGTCGTAGAATTACCGAGAAAAGAGGGACACCTGTAAGCGCGGACAACAATATAAGCACTTGGCTTACGGGGTAAACTGGAAAAATTATGTGGCGGAACCAAACGTTAACGTAAACTTTCCTTTTTTTATCCATACGGAGATTGTCAGCCTCAGGTTCTATTAAGGGAGCAGACATCAAAGCACCACCAGCCACAGGTAAAAGCCCAACCACCGCGGGAAGAACGCTCACGATAACTTTAGGATTTTTCACAATCTCTCCCAAGCTTTGGCTTACATCTTCAACTTTTCCAGTTTCTTTGTAGAGCTGACTTAACAACATTATTCCAAGGGTAGCTCCAACAAGCGACAAGGTTGTAGAATCCACAGCTGTGCCAACAAAAACAAACGGAATCACAGCAAAATCCAACGAAAGCAAAGCAAGAAGAAGGGACGTGGAAAGCAAGGTTATCTCTAAGCTTACACGTTTATACACTAATATAGCAAGAAAAGCAAAAGAGATAACCACAGACGTTAAAGGGTCAGCCAGCACCAAGCTCACAGTATCTCCTTTTGAAGTTGCAGAAGTTACAAAGCTTTCTTTAAGCTTTTCCCCACCTACGTGTAAAGGGAACTTGTGAGAATCAACTATTCTATATTCCCCCTTTGCTGAAAATTTTTCATCAAAATAGAGCTGGTGGCGCCCTGGCCGGGATTTGAACCCGGGTCGGGCGGGCGACAGCCGCCTATACTAGACCGGACTATACTACCAGGGCTACCAACACTATACGCCAAATTGAATAAGTCAAAAGTAGAATACTTAAATTTATCTCTACGTATGCCCGAGTGAGAAAGGCGACAGTAATTCACGTTAGAACAGATTTATGCCATTGAAGAAATCCTGTCTCTTAAATATAAACTATTACAAACAAATGTCTTTGCGTTTAAAGGGCAAAATAGAGGATAGAATATGAAGAAAAAACAGGTGGAAGTTTGCATCTGTCGAGACGAGGAAGAGTCTTGGGATACCATTTGGAAGTGGTCGTGGTTCACAAGAGAGATATGGATGCCTCACTACTGGGAGAAAACCAAGATCGCTTTGCAACCAGTACTCTCATTGCTTCCATGCATAGGTGTGAAATCTATACTGGACTGTTCTTGTGGACTAGGCTTTAAGACTGTGCTGTTTGCAAAAACGGGTTACGAGGTTGAAGGTTCTGATGCAAGCGTCGTCGCGGTCAAACATGCACGACAACTTGCAAAAGAACAAGGGTTAAAAGTAAGATTTTTCCGTTCTCGCTTCGAAGAGCTGGACAAGAACTGCAAGCGCAAATATGATTGTGTATACAGCGATTATTTCGATGAACTGGAAACATATAAAACGTTAAAAGAATCAGCTAAAGGAATCTACTCTGTTTTGAAAAGAGGGGGGAAGTTTATATTTTGCAGTCCTTCCCCTGAATGGACAAAACCAAAGTTAAAGGAGCTGATTGAACAAGAATGGGAAAAGCGAGAACGATTTAAAATCCAACCGCCACTGGGGGAAAATGGTTTAAAAGTGATGCATATCGAAGTTGCGGATAAAACTCCCGAAGGTATTCTTGAAAACCATCTTTACCTCATCGAAGATAGAGATAGGGTACGGGTTAAAATTGCTCCTTTAATGAACCCTCGAATTAAGTGGACATTCCAAGATTATGTAAAGTTGCTGAAAAAGGTAGGCTTCAGAAAAATCGAATACATCAAAAGGGAGAAAGAA
>MTLR01000200.1 GCA_002010925.1 Candidatus Bathyarchaeota archaeon JdFR-04 | reverse complement strand
CACCGCTCGTTTACTCCGTTGCTACAAACTGGCTACACTTGGTTCCCGGCGCAATTTTTTATAACTTCGCTTTGTTTAGTCCAGCTATAGATGTTTATATTGCAACTGCAGCTCCAAGAGACAAGGTAGCCAGAACCTTTACCATCACCCAAGCCGGATACTCCCTTGGAAGAATCTTCTCACCATTACTCGGTGCCTATCTGCTTACCCTAATGGATGTAAGATGGCTTCTAAGAGTCGCCTTCATATTTTTCGCTATGTCAACAGTCGCTATCGCGTTCATTTCGCCTCAGTTTCCCGAGAAAAGACAAAAGTCGACAATTCGATCTGATTTCTCTGCGGTATTAAGAAACATAAGGGTTATGTCGTGGATCCTCTTTTTTATCCCGGTAACTCTGGTTACTTCAATGAGTATCACTTTCATTCCTACGCTACTTGAGGACCTTTACTTCCTTAAAAAACCTGTCATTCTATTGATGAGCTCTATAATTTCTGCTGGACAAGTTGTATTGGCTGCAGTTCTCGGATGGTTTGGCGATTACTACGGAATTACCCGGGCACTTGTCGCGGGCTTTGCTTTGGTGTTTGTGGGCATGATTCTCTTAGGGTTCCCAGCGTTTTCTTTTTTACTTCCGTTGGCTGCATTTCTCATAGGCGCTCGACAAGTCATCATTTCCCTTTTTAGCTCCATAGTCGCCAAACGTTCTTCGGTTCACCTAAGAGGAACAATTTTCGGTCTTTACATGGCTCTGATAGGGATAGGTGAAATTTGCGGACCCTACGTAGGCGGGCTACTTTACGAGTCTTCTCCAACCCAGCCCTTTTTATGGTCAAGCATCTTCCTCACATTATTATCGCTTCCGGTAATCGCCAAGGAGATTTTAGCCTCTAAGAAAAATGATTTTATGCTCATAACAAGAACAAAAAGGCAACGAGGTAAATAAATGGTCTGGGAAGAAGTAAAGGAAATAGCTGAAGAATATGACGAGACAATCCATTCTAACTTAAGAGCTAAGATAAGAAATCGAATAATCTTCTCCACGCTTGATTTTAGCAACGATTACGTCTCGTCATTAAACTTTGTCTTCATAAAAACCTCTGGAATTACAAAGAACCCCCAAGAAGCAAAGAAGAGAACGAGAGCCCAGTCAAGTGGATCCAATGTAACTGTCTGAAACATAAACCGCAATGGGGGCACATAAATCGTTGCTAAAGTAGAGAAGATAGAGATAATTACAGCTATGATTAACACTTTATTAGTTAAAAATCCTACCTTGAAGGCATTATGCTTTTCTGAGCGGCAGTTCCACACAACGATTAACTCGTAGAAACATGCAACTAAGAATACCATAGTTCTCGCCTTCTCCACGGAACCAATAACTATAAATCCCCACCAAAAAGCTCCAATTTCCGCAGTCAATTGAATAAGTGAAGAGGCGAGAATGAAAAATATCATCCCATGCAATATGCCCTCCTTTGGGCTACGAGGTGCTCGCTGCATTACATCCTCAACTGGAGCTTCCATGCTTAGAGCCACTGCTGGAGGGCCATCCGTAACTAGGTTTAACCACAAAATCATGGCTGGGAGAAGTGGAAGAGGCAACCCAATTACGGCGAAAGATCCTACAAGAGCTAGTTCGGTAAAGTTAAGGGCGAGTAGGAATCTGATAAACTTCCGAATATTGTCATAAATAACCCGCCCCCCTTCTACGGCTTTAACGATTGTGGCAAAGTTATCGTCAATAAGAATCATGTCGGAGGCTTCTTTAGTAACATCAGTTCCAGTAATGCCCATTGCAACACCAATGTCTGCTTGCTTAAGGGCTGGAGCGTCATTTACTCCATCACCAGTCATGGCGACCACATGGCCTCTCTTTTTGAGCGCCCTAATTATTCGAAGTTTATGTTCAGGAGAAACTCTGGCGTAAACCGAGACATCTTCTACCATCTCTTCGAATTCTTCGTCACTTATGTCGTCCAATTCTCTACCGGTAAATGCGAGCCCCTTTTTCATTATGCCAAGTTCCTTTGCAATCGCCGTCGCGGTTAATTTATGGTCGCCAGTGATCATCACCGTTTTTATCCCGGCCCGCTCACAGAGTGCGACTGCTTCTTTAGCTTCTTCTCGTGGCGGATCGATCATTCCCACAAGACCTACAAAAACAAAGTTGTTTTCAACGCTTTCCTCGCTATACTCCGTGAGTTGTTCAGATATGACTTTATATGCTATTCCTAAAACTCGCAAGGCTTGACTTGCCATTTCTTCATTTTTTCTCAGAATCTTATTCTTCATTGATTTGCTAAGCTTTACTTCCCTACCATTCTGGTAGGCGCATTTACATAGTTGCAGTACAGTTTCGGGAGAGCCTTTCATATAAGCAACGCGATGTCCGTCCGGTGTATCATGTATGGTTGTCATGCGTTTTCTTTCAGAACTGAAGGGTATCTCGCCTCTACGTGGATACCGCATCTCTATTTCGTTTTCATGAATTCCACCCTTAGCTGCAGCAACAATTAATGCGCCTTCAGTTGGATCGCCGATAACCTTTCTTCCATCATAGTTGGCGTTGTTGCATAACACACTTATTTTTAAGAGCAGAGCGAGATACTGATCATCCATAGGGTTGACGCTGTTTCCGTTTAAATAGAACTCGCCCTTGGGTTCATAGCCGGTGCCTGTGACATCGATCATTTGGTTGTTAACGAAAATCTTGCGCACCGTCATCTCACCTTTAGTTAATGTTCCTGTCTTATCGGAGCAGATGACAGTTGTAGAACCTAAGGTTTCCACTGAGGCAAGTCTTCTAATAACTGCGTTTCGTTTTGCTAATTCGCGCGCACCGAGGGCAAGAGTCACAGTCACTATGGCTGGCAAGCCTTCAGGAACAGCGGAGACGGCTAAAGCCACAGCAGTCATAAATATCTCAATTTCGATTTTTCCGATTCTGATCAAATCAAGAAAGATAATAGCGATAGAAACAATAACGATTATAATTCCCAATTTTTTGGAAAATCGGTCAATCTTAAGTTTAAGGGGTATCTCTTCCTTCTCAACCACCTGAACCATTTCAGCGATTTTCCCAAACTGAGTGTTCATACCTGTAGAAGTTACAACAGCTTTTCCTCTGCCATAAGTCACGTGAGTGCCCATGAAAACCATGTTCTTCCTATCTGCTGGGGGGGTTTCAGTTGCGAAAACATCTATGTTCTTACTAACTGGACTAGATTCACCTGTTAAGATTGCCTCATCAACACTCAAATCCACAGCTTCTAATAGCCGTCCGTCAGCAGCTATACGGTCTCCGGTTTCTAGAAGAAGAATATCTCCGGGAACAATTTCTGCCGCTGGAACCAACGTGGCTCTCCCATCTCGCAGCACTCTTGCTCTTGGAGCGATTAATTTTTCCATGGCTTCCATAGCCTTTTCTGACCGAAATTCCTGAACAAAGCCCACCACTGCATTAAGAACAACGATGGCTCCAATTGCTATCGCATCCACGTAGGTCTCAATCACCACACGGGGTTCAGCGGCAGCTTTAGCTTCAAACCAGCCCATAATAACAGAAATTATGATGGCGACTAACAGCATAATCACAAAAGTGTTTTTAAATTGAGCCAAAAAAATCTGTAGTGGAGATATTTTCTTCCGCCTTTTTAACTTGTTATATCCAAACTTACGCAGTCTCAGTTTAGCTTCTTCATTGCTTAAGCCTTTCGAGTCAGATTGTAAAGCACGCAGAACATCTTCTGCTTCCATCGCATGCCATGTGGAGTTCATTTCACTATACCATAATTTGCTTGTCTAATCGGGAATCATTTATAAAAACCTAACCAAATTTGGACTGAACAGTAATACGAACTATCTGACTTGGGTTTCATAGTAGCAGAAGATAAATTCCAAATTCTATGTCGAATAACGAGCATTTATAAATGTAGGTTTGAACCTTTCCCAATGATAGAAAACGTGGATTATAAACCATATGTGAACCTACCTCTGCACTAAGCATGGCTATGCTTCAGAAAAACGATTTAAGCTCTTTCGGGCATTGGATATCGATTTTGACAAGAAACTTAGCGAGGGTATGCTTGGAATAGGCGGAGCAGTCGACACATACGTCATGAAGAATGTCAAGTTAACCTTTCGAAGAGATAAACGGAAAAAGCCACGTGGAAAACATGCTGTCCTAAATGAGCGCATAATGCGAATTCCAAGCATCCTTGGAAGAGACACTCCAAACAAATACACGTTTGTGTATGATAAAAAACGTGAAACCACGTACATAACTGATGAAGGTTATTTCTCCAAAAATCGTTTAGGCTTTTCGTCCTTACTAGTAAATTTGTGCTGAAATNCCACCCCTGCATTAAATTTGCGCAAAACACGTTTATAATCTCGGTTTTCATGCTCCTTATGAATTCCTTAATTGCAAATGAAAAATACTGGTTAGCTTATTAGAAAAACGTGGTGATACAATTGCCCATGGAGAAATTGATGAGAAAGGCTGCGCGTGCCATAGTAACCAGCATAGCATGCTTGAATGAAAAGTTCAATGTGTTGGTCATAAGTGGGCTTCATAATAAGACTTTGGCTGAATATTTAATGCTGGAATCTTATGCCGTGAAAGCGCATCCTTACTTGTGGGTGTTTGATGAGGAATTCTTCCTCAAATATGTAAAAATTCTTTCCAAAGACACGATCGCCTTTCTTCCAGAACACGTGCGTTCTCTTCTGGAAAATTCGAATGTAATAATATGGCTTAGTCATTTTGACGATTTAGAAAAGTTTCCAGCAGATGTCAGAAAAGCGATGATTTCGTTTTGGGACGACGTCTATGAGACTATAAAGGCTAAGCCTCGTTTGCTTGTAAATTTGCTCTCGGCTGGGTGCATAGAAGACATGGGCATAGATTATGAACAGTATCTCCAATCATTCGCTAAGGCTGTCGATGTTGATTACAGCAGGCTTCGAAGAGTTGGTAACGCCCTTGCCTCTAAGCTTGATGGAAAGAAATTAATTCATATTTATGATGCAAAAGGCACGGATTTGACGTTCAGCATTGACAACCGACATGTTGGAGTAGAAGTTGGGACATTAGAGGACTGTTTTTCAAGTGGAAAAGAATGTGAAGTAGAGGTCCCTGGAGGAGAAGTTTATGTGGCTCCCATAGAAACCTCAGCAAACGGCGTACTTGTTGTAAAAGAGTTCAGAGATTACAACATTAAAAATCTTGAACTTCGTTTTAAAAAAGGAAAGATTGTTAATTTCAAAGCTGAAATAGGAAACAACATGTTTAGAAAACTGTTGGATAATGCCGAAGGCGATAAGGATAGAATAGCAGAATTTGGTATTGGAATAAATCATGGCATGAAGCTTACAGGTTATAGAATATACGATGAAAAAGCCCTTGGCACAGCCCACATAGCCATAGGCAACAACACTCACCTAGGCGGAGTA
>MTLR01000049.1 GCA_002010925.1 Candidatus Bathyarchaeota archaeon JdFR-04 | reverse complement strand
CATCTTTGCATTAATATGCGCGTTCATCGTCTTCGGACTTGCTAAATTAAGAGGGGCTTCACCGGAAACTCTGGTGCTTGCAGGAATCGCTTTAATGTATTTCTTCAGCGCCCTCACAGCTACGCTACAATTCTTCGCATCCGAAGAACAGCTTATGGCCATTGTGCATTGGACTTTCGGAACCCTTACCGGAACAACTTGGCATGAAATATTCGTCGTAGCTACGACATTACTCCTCTGTTCTCCCATTTTAATACGGTTTTCCTGGGATTTGAACGCCATGTTTTTGGTTGGAGATGAAACCGCAAGGAGCTTAGGAATCAATACCGCCCGAACGAGAACACTCCTACTCATCCTTTCTTCATTTATTACGGCATGCATAATTTGCTTTACCGGAGTTATTGGATTTGTCGGCATTGTAGCACCCCACGTAACAAGATTTTTAATTGGCGGCGACCACAGATTTTTACTCCCAACCTCATGTATCATCGGATCAACACTTCTTGTCGTAGCAGATACCGTAGGACGAATGATTATTTCACCAATCATAATTCCCATAGGAATAGTGATATCTTTTCTCGGCGTCCCCTTGTTTCTATACCTCATGATGACCAGAAAAGAGGAATATTGGAGATGAAGAACAACAATTGTTGTCGTCAAAATTGATTGAGGAGTGCACGCGGAGAAGACATAATATGAACGAAAGGGTAATCTCATTCAAAAGCGATGGATTAAAATTAGTTGGAGTTTTAAGATATCCTAAACACAGAGAAGGCAAAATCCCAGGAATCCTTCTGGTTCATGGTTCCCTAGAGCAGGACAGAAACGGCAACATGATTAAGCATCCTGATGGAAGAAAACTCTATAAAAAGAATTTCTTTCTGGAGATTTCTAAAAATCTCTGCGTTGCTGGCTTTGCAACATTTGCTTGGGATAGACGTGGGATAGGAGAAAGCGAGGGCTCAGCCCAAAGAGAAGATATTTTCTCAATGGTTCGGGACACCAAAGCAGCGTTAGATACGCTTTGTTCACAAGACGACATCGTTGATCCAGAAAGAATTGCTGTGCTCGCGCAGAGCGCAGGTGTCTATACTGCATGCCTCTTGGCAAAAGATGATAACAGGCCTAAACTTTACGTTCTACAAGGAGGATTGTATCGAGATTACAGTGACATGATGGCCTTCAATTATACTAGGGTCAAAGAATATGCTGAGAGGAGTCTTGAGAATCTTTTATGGGTAGAAAATAACGACCTTTGGGGCCTCGTAATAGGTATTCATCTTCCATCAATAGAGGAAGCCGCAAAGAAAGGCAAGACGAGATATGAGATTACTTACAAGGGCAAATCATGGAAAATCCCGTTAGACCCTTTGATCTACAAACCGGAATATGCACCATCAAAACAGTTTAAATATATTCAGAAACCAGTTCTCCTACTTCACGGGGAATGTGATCTCAACGTTCCAGTTGAAGACGTTTACATGATAGAAAAAGAATTGAGGAGAAACGGTAATAATGATGTTGAGCTGGTGATAATCCCTAATTCGGATCACAGCTTCCAAGAAGTTGCAGATGACAGAGACACTCGGCTTCGAGAAAGGATGTCCTTGGAAAGTTTTCGCCGTCCATACAAACAGGAATACTTCAATACTCTCATTAGCTACTTGAAAAGGAGACTGGAATGAAATGAAGCTTGAACTAAAGGATGTCAGCTTCAGCTATGGAAAGAGACCTGTTTTAGAGAGTATCACTATGTGCGTAGAAGAGGGAGAGATAGTAAGCATAGTCGGTCCAAATGGCTCTGGTAAAACTACGCTTCTCAAATGTATAAATAGAATACTAAAACCAAAGGGAAACATTCTTTTAGATGGTGTAGACTTAAAAAAACTAAAACTGAATGAAATTGCACAGCTTATGGGTTATGTTCCACAAAGCACCATGTATTCTTTTCCAACCACAGTTTTTGACGTCGTGCTTCTCGGAAGAAAACCGTATTTAGGTTGGAGCCCAAGTTCAAAAGACTTAGAAATAGTTTCAAACGTCCTCTCTTTACTGGGCTTAGATAATTTAATTCTAAGAAATTTTAATGAACTCAGCGACGGTGAAAAACAAAAAATCCTAATCGCTAGAGCTCTAGCCCAAGAACCTAAATTACTTCTTCTGGACGAACCAACAAGCAACCTTGACATAAAACATCAACTGGAGGTTTTAAGTCTCATAAGAAATATAGCAAAAAAGAAGAAAATATCAGCGATAATGGCAATACACGATCTGAACCTTGCTTCCCAATTCTCCGACAGAATTTTCTTTTTAAGACAAGGTAAAATATACGATTTTGGAACTCCTGAGGCTGTAATCACAAAAGAAAACATAAAGGCTGTTTATGGAGTAAATACAATTATTAGCTGGAACTCCAATAAACCACATATTATCCCTATCTTTTCTGGATAAAACTATAAACACTTAATAAAGAAGAGGTCAACGAAACTTCAATAGATGTTACATTCTGAACTCTTAAGTTCCAACAGAACGTAAAATGTAGATGGAATATCTACGCAATTGAAATTCGCGGTTCATCTGAAGACAAGGTTGATGATGCGGTTGTATTGTAATGGTTGTTCTGAGAACTACTGTCCCTTGTTTGCAGCTTGCATTATAGATTTTGATTTTGTCGATATCTTCGAGGTAGCCGTAGGTGTCTGTTGCTGGGATGGTTACACCGTATAGGAGTCTGTAGCATAGAACCCTGAGGTTGGTATCTGAGGATGAGACATGCTATTAGGGCGTCTTTCGAGATGTATTAAGACCGTGCTTTTATGTTGAGAAGCTGAACTTAACTTCACCACAACAACTTTATAAGAAAATCTTCATAAAACGTAAACTGTGAGGCGGGTTTTTATGAACGAAGAGGATGTCTTCGGAATGTTTTGGTGTTACAATGTCCTTGAAGAAGAAAACCTCGTTAAGTGTTCAACATGCGGTGAAAAAATCCCTAAAGACAACGTTATATACTGTGACATGTGCGGAGCTCCTCTCTGCCAAGAATGCGGTAACTTGGGGCTGTGTTCGGATTGTGCCGAACTTTGGGAAGCCGAAATAGACCTAGAGGATATAGAAGCAGAAGAACTGTGAAAGGAAAAAGTTGAGGTAAGATAAATTTCTCTTTATTAATCATTTACCGTTTTAAATAACGATTAAAAAATGAATTCAATCATAATAAAAATACAAGAGCCAGAGATTTTTCACTACTTATTCAAATCTCACTCGCTAGTGAAACTTTATATACCCATAATATACCATCCATAGAAGTGAAAGTTTTCACAGTATGTCTATCAAAAACCAGCAAATCAGCCATCGTAATCTTAAGAAATCATTTGTTAAGATTTGCACAGACAGCCAAGCTACTTCCCATCTAAAGGCTTGTGCTTGGGATTATTTTTCTTTCTAGTACTTCGTCCATGCTACCGCTTCGATATCCTTGAAGATCCATTGTTACATACTTGAAACCAAGAGTTTTCAGTTTTTCAGCAATTGTATCCATTAATTGCTCGTTATAAAGTAATCTCCGTTCATTCTTACCGACCTCTATTCGCGCAAGGTCTCCGTGATCGCGTACCCGTAGTTCTTTTGCTCCCGTTAACCGTCTTACAAACTTTTCTGCTTCCGCCACTCTGCGCAACCTTTGCTCTGTTATTTTCTGCCAATATGGAAATCTGGATGAGAGGCACGCCATAGAAGGTTTTTCGGCGGTTGAAAGCCCTAACATTTTCGCAAGTTTCCGAACGTCCCATTTTGTTAAGCCCGCGTCCGCAAGTGGACTGAACACGCCTTCTTCGGTCAAAGCTAAAACTCCGGGCCTATGTCCTTTCAAATCGTCCGCATTTGTTCCATCAACTATAACCGCCAGCTTATGTTTTTTAGCTATCCTCTTTAACTCGGAAATAAGCTCTTTTTTGCAGTAATAGCATCGCTCCGGCGGATTTTTCGCGAAATTCGGATTAGATAACTCATTTACTTTTATTATTAAATGTTTAACCCCTATTTCTCTCGCTATTTTCTTAGCCTCTTCAAGCTCCCCTAAAGGTAAAGTCATAGAATCAGCGGTCACTGCCAAAACCTTATCGCCTAACGCTATTTTAGCAAGCTTAGTCACCAAAGAACTGTCAACTCCCCCTGAAAGAGCAACTAAAACACTGCCTTTCTCTCTCAGCTTAGAGATAACCTCTTCCATTTTCTTCTTTAAAAATTCCTCATCGCTTTTCATTGACTTCACCCTCCAACAGAATTTCAACCGCTCTACTTTTTATCAAGCTTAAAATTTCTCTTAACGGCTTATTTGCCTTATCCGCAATACACTTTGCATCCTCATATTCAGGTTTTATCTGCAGTATTCTACCTTTTCGATCCCGTGCAACCTTTACAGCGGCTTTCCCACATATTCCCCCAGTTTTCACTTCAACGAGGACTATTTGCCTATCTAAAACGAATCGGCTATATGGGACGATTCTAACGCCCAGAGTCCCCGTTTCTTCCATCAGCAATTTAGCTAAGCGTTCCACATCCTCTTTGTCAGCTATAACCTTCAAGATATGGCCAGGACGGTTCTTTTTCGTGAACATTGGTATAACACAAACGTCTCTAGCCCCCTCCTTTAACATTTTGTTAACGGTATATCCGATAACCTCCCCTGACACGTCATCGAGGTTCGTTTCAAGAACACAAACCTCATCCATAAAGAAAGTTGAATCATATGTCTCGCCTAGAGTAACCCTAACAACATTCGGAACCTCCTCAAAATCTCCGGCTCCAGCTCCATATCCCACAACTGTAGGCTTCATAAGAGGATAATACCGCACTACCTCATCCGCTAAATTGACCAGCAAAGCCGCCCCAGTCGGCGTTGTAAGTTCCGCATCAATCGGGCCGCCAACAAAAGCAAAATTCCGCGTTCGCAATATCTCCAAAGTGGCAGGAGCCGGACTTGAAGCAAGCCCGTGTGAAAATTTGAATAAGCCTCCGCCGACAGCAACTGGTGTTGAATAAATTTTGGTATTTTTGAAGAGTTTTAGGTCTTCAAGAGCTGTAGTGACGCCGATTATGTCTGCTAATGTATCCGCAGAACCTGTTTCATGCAAATGTACTCTTTCAAGAGTTTCTCCATGAATTTTAGATTCTGCCTTGATTAATGCTTCTAAAGAGGAAACCGCAAATCTATGGGCTTCCCGCGAAAATTTAAGGTGTTCTAAGCAACTTAAAAGAGCGTTTTTAAGCTCAGTTCCCGCTCTCCGTTCAATCTTTTCTTCCACCCTTACCTCTACTTTTTTCGCTTGAACCTTCCTTCTTGTAACGTCATGAACGGTTACCTCCAAACGATCACAACCTTCAATGTAACCCTTTATAGACTCCATAGCGTCAACAACTTTCTCAGCCTCCGCACCCAAGTCAATTAAGGCTCCTAAGAGCAT
>MTLR01000038.1 GCA_002010925.1 Candidatus Bathyarchaeota archaeon JdFR-04 | reverse complement strand
AACCATTACCCTTAGCAATATCCTGTCTAATCAGCCACTCCAAAAACTTCGATTTTCCAGTTCCAGAAGCACCAACAACATAAAAATGCGTACGCCTATCAGCCTCCCTAATCTTTGCCATCTGCCACTCATGCTTCCGCTCAGACCAATACCAGCCTAAATCAATAACATCTTCCTCTATCTCGACCAAAACTTCCTCTTTCTCTACTTTCTCCTCTAATTTAGACTCTTTCTTCTTCTTTCTCCTGAATAGTTTGTCAAGAAATCCCATCAGCTGACGCCCAAGAAGCCCTTAGATTTCCTATCTATTTTTGATGGATCTTGTCCGAGGTCTCTCATTAGTTCATCTACCGCTTTTAAAAGGCAGTGGTGAATGCAAGTAACATAAGCGTTTAGCTCTTCTTCGACTAAAATGTCTGTTCCACGACTTAGACGAGCCATTTTCTCCTTTGGAAATAGCCTATCAAAAATTCCGGCCTCAACCGCCAAGTACCAAGAAACATAAAGGTTTTCTCCATAATCCACGGCGCCAACATACATGTTTATCTTGCCAAGCTCCTCATTAACAACTCTAAGATATTCCCTTCCAATATCAAACTTTTTGAAAAACTTACTGAAAAACTTCCAACCACCTGGAGGAAAAACCCTAACCCTCTCAATAGTCAAGCCCGGAGCCCCAGAATCCCTAATGTACTTAACGGTTTTCTGCATAAGCTCCTCGCCCTTGCCCTTAGCGCCATCAATCAAAACAGACCACTTATCAAGAATTGTCTCTTTACCCAAAACAACCTTCTTGGACATAACCCCATCCCTGTAAAATCCCTAAAAATCTCCATATAACATTTATTCTCCCTATTCTCACATTCTCTATTCTCAAGACCGTATGGCTTTGCATACGCATTCTAAAATGAAAACGCGGCGTGGCATCGCCTCGGTCTGAACTGTTAAATACTCTTTTGTACGTACATTTATGTGGAAGGATGTAGAAATGAGAAGGAAGCAAAAAGTGACTATAAATCTTGACCCAGAAGTAGTTAGAAAGGCAAGAGAGTTAGGGCTTAATATTTCAAAGATAGCTGAAAATGCTTTAAAAGAGTATATTAAACGACTAGAAGGTTCTGATTACAAAAACAATGTAAGTTCCAACTCTTTTAGTGGCAAAATTGTTGGGGTGGTGGACGGGGCGGGATTTGAACCCGCGACCTCGGCGATGCCAACGCCGCGATCATTCCAGGCTGATCTACCCGCCCAAATGAATAGCCAATAAGCAAAGCTTTAAACGTTTTGTTAACTCCACAATAGCCTTCCACTCTAAACTCGGTATAGCCCTATAAGCTGTTACCCTATCAAGGCTGATAGTGAAAAACAAATAAACGAGGAAAAGGCATAAAATGGATGTAAAAGATTGTAAAAACGCCTTTGCGAGGGCCGGTCGTCTAGCATGGTAGGACATCGCCCTGACGCGGCGAAGGTCGCCGGTTCAAGTCCGGCCCGGCCCACCATGACGGGGACTTAGGTTTGTTTAATAAAAGTTGGCTGGTAGATGGTTGAATGCAATGAAGGTGATGGTTTGTGGCTCCCTAGGTTATGAGGACAATGTGCAAAGGATAAGAGAGCTTCAAGCCTTTTTGATGGAAAAAGGTTTTAAAATTCTTGATCAATTTAAAGAGGGTGTGCTGGACTACAGTTATATCCGAGATTTTAGGGATAGGAAGGAGTTAGCTGCGAATATTGTTGAGAAAGATTTGGAACTTGTTAAGGAAGCTGATATTGTTGTCGCCATGTGTGATGTTCCGAGCTTTGGTACAGCAATAGAGCTTTTTGTAGCGAAAAAGTTAGGCAAGACTGTGATAGCTTTCAGCAAGCAGCCAGTAGCCTCTCCATGGCCCATTGTATTTTCCGATTACATAGTGGATACTGAAGAAAACTTGTCAAAACTTCTTCAAACATTGCAAAACAAGAAACGTTTTAAAGCATAAGAAAGCGTAATTAGATTTTCACGGTAGCTGCATGAATTTAAAGGAAACTTTGAGAGTTCTCCTAATTTATTTGGCCGTTTCCACAGTGATTTTTATTAGTAGCTTAGCTTCGCCAAGCAAGGTTTTTGAACTTCAAATTTCCACAACTTTTGTTTCGTTGATTCTACTTATTCCCCTTTTCATCTGGTATAAACGGTGCAGGGGAAAATTAAACCTATCTTTAGAAACAAAAGCGGAAAAGGGTTTTGTTTTGGCAGAAGTGCTTGTTATGTTTTCGGTTGCAATGGCGATCCGTATTCCCATGGTGCTGTTTTTGGGGATGGCTTATGAGAAAACGGCGATTGTTTATTTGGTTGTTTTAACCATTCTGTTGATTAAAAGGAACTATTTAGAGGCTTATGGTTTTAAAACAGAAGGCTTTGTTAAGCTTGTTTTAGTGGGTTTAGCCTACTACTTGGCTTGGGCTCTTCCCCTATTTGGAATGCTTTTCGGCTTAACTTACACGTTTACTGATGAAACACTTTTTACAAGTTACAATCCACTTATCGATGTGTTCATTTTTCCCTTCATGACTCTTTGTGTAGGCATAAGCGAGGAAGGTTTGTTTCGTGGATTTATGCAAACTCGTTTGGCGAAGGCTTACGGTGGAAGGAAGGCTTTGTTCACCCAAGCTTTGCTTTTCGGAGTTTGGCACTTTGTTTGGCATGTATCCCCCTTTAATCCCATCGGCATGTTATTCCACGTTTTAAGCACCTTCATCTTCGGTTTAGCCTTCGGATGGTTCTACAAAGAATCAGGAACCCTCGTTCCTCTAATACTAACTCACGGGCTTATCGACACGGTAGGGGCTGGAGCGGTACTAAATCCAAAGCTGGAACAAATGGAAGGGCTCATTCAAAGCTTTCAATTTGCCTCCTTCGCAGTTTCGATCTTTATTCTTATTTTGTTGACCAAACCCTTAGCAAGAAAAGCGAGAACTCAAGTCGGGGAGAATATTTTCCCTCTTAGGAAGGTAGCAGTAGCCTCCACTACTTCGACATGGGTAAACTTGCCAAACAACTCATTAGAAGCTTCTTGGAGCACTATGGGTTTGTATGTATAGTTTCGTCCAACAAGCGAACCGGCTTTACCCTTCTCATCAATCAAGATTTGGCCACGCCACCCAACCCATCGCCTATTATTTAACAGGCCCATTTCCTTGGCAAGTTCTGACATAGCACGGCTTCTCCGCTTAATTTCAGAGGGCGAAACAAAAAATTCTTGCATTTTTGAAGCTTCGGTTCCGGGCCTTGGGAAAAACTTTGAAATGTTTACAACGTCAGGTTTCGTTTCCCTTATTAGCTTTAGGCTGTTCCTGAAAGCTTCACGGGTTTCGCCTGGAAATCCACAGATGATATCTGTAGATAGGGTTATTTCCGGAATTCTCCCCCTAAACTTTTCTACAATTTGTT
Organism: Candidatus Bathyarchaeota archaeon JdFR-04; assembly: GCA_002010925.1. Lineage (GTDB taxonomy): Archaea > Thermoproteota > Bathyarchaeia > Bathyarchaeales > UBA233 > UBA233. The sequence continues at coordinate 2,118 of MTLR01000038.1, read as the reverse complement.
TATAGTCTTCAACAGTGTAGTGCCTTTTCATGAGCTTTAAAACCTCGTTATCCCCACTTTGAACGGGTAAGTGGAGAAACTTGAATATACGTTTATGTCGGAAGGCTTCGATTAGTTCATCAAGAATGTCTATCACGAAGTTAGGCGTCATCATTCCAACCCTTACGTAGAAATTCCCTTCTATCGCTGAAATAGCATCTAATAAGTCTACAAGGGTTGCCCCCTTGTCTCTGCCATAACAAGCAGTATCTTGCGCTGTAAGCCAGATTTCCCGAATTCCATCTTGAATGTCAAGTTTAACCCGTTCCACAACCTCCTCAATGTCGTAGCTTCTTAAGCTTCCCCGAGCAAAAATAACACAACAGTAGGCGCAGGAGCCCAAACACCCATAACTTATGGGAACGATCCCTATAATAGAACTGACGCGCTTTCTAGGCAGAAGCAAACATGGCTTATTAACCGTCGCAGAATTTAAAGCATAAACCTGTTCACCATCGACTACTTTGCGAACGATCTCAACTATTTTTTCACCTAAGGCCGGACCAGCCACAGCGTTAAAACGTATTTCCCGGCTTAAACGTTCAAAGTTTATGATGGGTAAGCATCCAACCACCACAAGCTTTTTGCCCTTCGGAACCCTTTTCAGCATATGAAATATTTTGTCTTCAGTTGGCTGCTTAACCGCACAAGTGTTATAAACCAATACATGGGCAAGTTCCGGAGCGTCAACTATTTGGAAGCCAGCCTCAGCTAAGCATCCAGCCAGCACCTCGCTATCCGAAACGTTAGCTGAACACCCGAAGCTCCGGATAAATACCCGTATTGACCTCACATTAAATCGTGAAGTTTAACTAGAGAACCGAAACATAAACATTCTCGCTAAACCCAAGTTTTACATAGAAATGGAATTTAGTTATAGAAAATTATAAAAGTAATGTAACCAACATATTTAAAACATATTTATTTCTTAATATATACAGATATATTTCTCGCTCATAATTACTAAGCCTCACCGGAAGGGAGGGACAAAATGAAGCTAATAACCTTGTATTTACCCGAGCCTTATATCGAGGCGTTAGATCAACTTGTAAATGAAAGGTTTTACCCTAACCGCGCCGAAGCAATTCGTGTAGCCATACGAGACTTGATAAAATCAGAGGTTTGGCGGAGGAAAAATCTTGTCAAAGAAGCGTCCAGTTAACCAAGCTTTGCAGTTTACTTGGCATGACAACGTTAACAAGGGCATTCGGCCCCCAGGATACTGCCGAATAATGGTTCTGGGCATAGGTGGAGCGGGAAATAACACAATAACCCGGCTTATGGAGATGGGCATTACCGGCGCTGAATGCGTGGCAATAAACACCGACATCCTTCACCTAAACGCTTCTAGGGCTCACCAGAAAATCCTGATAGGCGAAAAACTTACACGGGGACTTGGTGTGGGCGGAAACCCCGCTTTAGGCAGAAAAGCCATTGAGGAATCTCAAGCACGAATTGAAGAATTGTTGACTGATGTGGATATAGCATTTATAACGGCTGGTTTAGGTGGTGGAACAGGAACAGGGGCCGCACCCATAATTGCAGAAATCGCCCGGAGAAAAGGCGCCATAACTGTAGGCGTGGTCACAACTCCTTTCAGAATTGAGAAGGGAAGGATGGAACCAGCGGCTCACGCTTTAACTGAAATGAGGAGGCAATGTGACACGGTCGTAGTAATAGACAATAATAAACTAATGCAACTGGTTCCGCAGCTTCCTATAAATGAGGCTTTCCGTGTGGCAGATCAGGTTTTGGCAAACATGATTAAGGGGATCGTGGAAACTATTTCTGCGCCAAGCCTAATAAACCTGGACTTTGCCGACTTCAAAACAATCGTAAAACGAGGGGGAGTTGCCGTCGTAGGCGTAGGTGAATCTGATGCGCCTAACAGAGCTGAGGAGGCCGTAAGAAACGCCTTGAAAAACCCGTTGTTAGATGTTGATTATGCAGGTGCAACCGGAGCTCTGATTCATGTTTCCGGAGACAGCCAGATGACCATTGAGGAAGCCAACCGGGTGGGTGAAATAGTGACAGAAATGATGGATGAGGACGCATTAGTCATTTGGGGCGCACGAGTTA
>MTLR01000058.1 GCA_002010925.1 Candidatus Bathyarchaeota archaeon JdFR-04 | reverse complement strand
CCCTTCTTCAGCGCTCAAGCCGAGCCATTCCCCAGACGGCGTGGCATGTCGGGCCTTGGTTGGTGTCTGTTTGGCGTTTGCGTGTTGGTGATGTGTGGCTGAGAGGTTGCCTCTGCATGGTGCTCATTATGAGCGAGAGCCTTCAGGCTTGCTCATTTACACCTCTTCCTCCCGTCATGGTCGAACATGTGGGAGTGCATACTAATGGTTTAGGCTGAAGTTCGCCAAAATGATTCTGAGGGCGACTTCGCACTAATAAATATTACGTTCGGGTGTTATAAGCGTTATTGAATTGTCTTCTAGGTTCTCTTTATGTATCCTTCCCTTGGCGAATAGATTGTTCCTTCCTTTAGTAAGCGGTTTATTAGCCGTTCAGCTTCGACCCTGGAAATTTGTTGGGTTGTTTCAAGCTCGTCGAGTAGGATTTCCCTTTCCACCATTCCTGTTTCCCTTTCCATTTGAATTATTGTGTTTAAAACGGTGTGAAGTTTGTCTCTGAGACTTTTGGGTTTTCCCGTCATTACGGTGTCTATGTCAAGTTTGTGAGACGCTACATCCATTCCAACTTCTTCTAGAGATTTTTTCATTATTGCTATGGCTGCCTCGGCGTCTTCGGCTGTTACTTCTTTACGTAAAGCTGCTCTGGCGCGGGCTTCGGCTATGCGGACAAGAGATTCAAGCTGTCTGGCGGTTATGGTTATAGGGGCTTCTTCTGAGGTGCTGGCTGAACGCATGGAGAGATAGAATTCCTTAAGCCTTTCTAAGGCATCCCTTGTCAGAACAGGAGTTATGTGGGTTTTTGCGTATCCTATGTACTTCCTTAAGAGGTCGGATGGTATTGGAGGTTCTACAGGTGGAGTTCTTTTGCGGTGTAAGTTTAATATATGTTCTGACATTTTGCTGTCCATTTCCTTGTCCGGTTTATCCTTGAGTATGAACATAAGGTCGAATCTTGAAAGTATGGTTACGGGTAGCGTAACATTTTCGGCGAATATTCTGTTAGGCTCGTATCTTCCAAAGGCGGGGTTAGCCGCCGCTAATATCGCTGTTCTAGCATTTAGCGTGGCAACTATCCCTCCTTTGGCTACGGAAACCGTGTGCTGCTCCATTGCTTCATGTATAGCAACACGGTCCTCAGGACGCATCTTATCCATCTCATCAATGCATGCTACACCTTTATCCGCCAGAACCAGCGCCCCAGCTTCAAGGGTCATCCCTCCACCCCTCTCTCGAATCACGGCTGCCGTTAACCCGGCGGCAGTAGTCCCCCTTCCAGAAGTATAAAGGCCCCGAGGGGCTATTCTTGCCACGTATTGGAGTAGCTGCGACTTGGCTGTTCCAGGATCGCCTATCAAGAGGACGTTAAGCTCACCCCGTATGGTTATGTCAGGAAGCGTTTTAGGGGTGCCTCCGAAGAGGAGATACATTATTGCTTCTTTGATGTGTTCATACCCGTAAATGGAGGGGGCTATTGAACGAATTATTTTGCGGTGAATCCACGGATCTCTTGAAAGTTCAAGGATTTTTTCCTCTTCTTCCGGAGATAAAAGTGCTATTTCCGGCTCTTTTCCTAAAACGTCTATGTAGTTGACGTCCAAATGGAGCGTGAAGACACGTAGCTTTCCAACTCGCGGGAGGGTGGGCGCTGTGGCACGGACTATGCCAACCACGGAAACGTGGTCTCCAGGTCTTGCAACGTCTACTATGTCTCTTCCAACAAGTTTAAGTCCTAAGGCGCGGGGAAGCTGTCCAGGCGGAAGATCTTCAGGGCGCTCTTGTATCCGAAGCTCCTGCGAGTCTATGAAGGTGCTTTCCTCCTGTATAAAGTCAAAAGGTCCCTTTCTCCGGCATGCGGGGTCGCTACATTCAAAGGGCGCCCGAAGAAAGGCATCGGTCTGATTTATGCGCATAATGTTGCCGCATCTTTTACATCGGAAGGCCGCTTGCATAACCATGGGACGGACAGGAGTAGCCCTTACCACTATGCCCTCAACCATTACCAATCTTCCGATATTTGCCGAACCCAGAGCCCTCAGAGAAGTGGTTTCAGGTAGACCTGTTAGCCGCACCGTGACATTGTCTATTTTTTCGCTGTATTCTGGATCTTCAATCTGAAGTTGGGCATAGGCTGCTCGGCTCGCGTAGTTCAGATACTTATCTGGTTCTTCTAAAAGGCTCATGGCTAGTGTGGAATCTAAGGAGACGATGTCGATGAATTCAACTAAAAGCGATGCTTTGTTTGCTAGGGGCATCTGGGAGATTCTTTGCCTGTATTTTTCCTTTTTGAAAAGGGTTTGGAATTGTTCCTGCGGGTCTAATAGCTCCATTTCCTCTTCGGTCATTCCCTGCTTACCTCCAAGATTTTCTCTCTCCACTCAGAAATTATTCCGTGGAGCTGTTCATATAGGAGGAGCTCCTCCTCAGTTAAGTTCTTTAAGAACTGGTTTGTAGGAGTTGGTATAGAAGCTAGAGAAACTATTTTTTTAACTCGGTTGTTGATTATGTCTCGGGCAAGCTGGTTGGCTTTCATGTATTCCCGTATTTTATCTGGATTTTTAACTGCGTTTTCCCGGAGTCTTTCCAGACACCAACGAAGTTTTGGATAGAAGTTTTCTGGAAGGGCTGCTATTTGACTTATGCCTTGAACTCGTTCCTTCCAGTGAATTTTGTGAAGCTGTGGCATATCTAAAAGTTCTTCCTGTCGGAAACGCACCATTCTAGCTTTTTCTAGCTCTCGGGCTACCCAAAAGGGAAGTTCATAGTCGTTTCCCTCCTCGAAAGGACCTATCTTTAAGTCTGCTATCGTTATTTCTGGAGAGTTTCTGTTAGCTATCACCCTAACCATGGAGTTTTCGAATATAAAATCAAAATCCTTTAGGTGAACGTTTGTTTTGCCCTGCATAAATGTGGATTCCCCTTTCTCCTCTCTAGCCGTTGGCTAACTATGCGTTCGGGAATATAAAAAATGTAGTCTAAAAGTTTAGTGTGCTTGGAAAGATTAAATTGCAATCATGCGTAATTTTTGAAGCGTCTAAAAGATGCTATCTCATTGTCCAGTTTTCCGGGTTGAGCCGCCTCTTCCACTGGTAGGATGTATAGCCTTCGGCCTTATCGATCGAGGCACAAACATAATTCAAGTGCGCCCCACAACGCTCTGCGCTCTTTCATGCATCTTCTGCTCAACCAACGCTGGGCCAAAATCACGAATTAGACAGACAGAATACGTAGTTTCACTTGAATATCTAATTGAAGAGATGGAGAAAATCGTTGAATATAAGGGACGGTATGGCATAGAAGCCCACATAGACACGGTGGGCGACCCTTTCACTTATCCCCGCTTAACTGAACTCGTTCAGGAACTAAAGCAAATAAAAGGAGTTGAAACAGTTTCGCTGCAAACTCACGGAGCCTTATTCACCGAGAAAATTTTAGACGAGCTTTCCAACGCTGGACTGGACCGGATAAATCTTTCCATAGACTCCCTAAACCCGGAGGTAGCGCGCAAATTAACTGACACGGAATGGTATGACATCACGCGTATAACTGAACTCGCCAAATACATTGTGGAAAACACCAACATTGACCTGCTTGTGGCTCCTGTTTGGGTTCCCGGTATAAACGATGAAGAAATCCCAAAAATAATCCAATGGAGCATCCAGGTAGGTGCTGGCAAAAAGTTTCCACCTCTAGGGATACAGAAATACGAGGTGCATAAGCATGGTCGAAAGCCTAAAGGAGTAAAATATGTTTCATGGAAGGCTTTCCGCCGTAAGCTCGAAGAATGGGAAGAGGCTTTCAAAGTGAAGCTTCAGCTGAGTAAGGAAAACTTCAGAGTTCACAGACGTCTAATGCTTCCCATTCCGTACAAAAAATTCGAAACAGTCCACGTTAAGGTGATGGCTCCAGGATGGCTTAAACACGAAAAGCTAGCTGTTCCGCCAAACAACGACCGAGTTATAATGTTAGTGAACGCCGACGGCATCCCCTTAGGCTCAAAAATTAAGGCTCGAATCCTAACGAACAAACACAACATCTACCTAGCTGAACCGCTCATATAGTCGCTTATTCTAACCATTTAGGCTTGCCGGCAAGAAAATCGGTTAAAAACTCGGCGAATCCACGATTGGAAGCGTAAATATTCAATATGTTTTCATTCAGCAAAACCTCAAATCTTTCCCTAACGGCTTCTGCTATCCTTTCGGCAACACCTACCCTCCGACCGCCATCCGCCAACTTTCTACGAAGAAGTTCCACAACGTCATTCTCCCTCCTCTGAATTTCTACAACCCACCTGCCTCCCTCTACGAAAGGACCGCAAACCGTCCTTTCTGAATCCAGATATTTCCGCAGAAACTCTTCGCATTCACTTTTCTTCTCCAACGGAGGGCCTAAATGTTTTTTAACTAGCGGAAGTTTGGCTTGTTCAAGCTCAAAAACTAATATACTCACGGTTTCTTCGTCGCTCCACGCGCCAGCGCGGAGTATTTTAAAATCACATTTTTCCATTGTTTTACGTAGGGCTCTTTGTGTTTTGTATAATTGACCCCATAAAACATCTGACACGGCGTTTACTTTTCCGAAAACCAAGAAAAGTAGAGCTGTTCCTCGACTTTTGATCCTTTGTCTTATTGCCGTTTCGTTTAAGGGTTGAGTTAGCGGTGGATAAAAAAATTTTTGGCTTGGCTTTTTGAGGAATCCTCTTGAAGCAGCCACAAACAGGTCAATTTTTTCTCTGCGGACGGCTGCGGCTACGTTTCTTCCAGCATCTACAGGATCTATCATCACTAGGGGCTCAGGAAATAGGCGGGGAAGCTCGTCATTTCTATGCTCATAATATCCCTCAATGTCGATAACCGTTTTGCCCTTCCACTCCGCGAAGCTCTTCAAAACTTCGAGAAAGCTTCCATAATGAATAGTTAGAAGTTCGCAGAGGTATCCGCTGAAGCCGCCGATCTTTATCTCGGCTCCATAAACATCTGTGCCCTTCATGAATTTTTTCAGAAGCCTAACTTCGCTTCGAAGCCTAGCGTTAAGATGCTGTTTCACGTAATTTGTATGGTAGGGAGTTCTATCTGTAGCGCTTTTCCACTCTCCCTTATCGACTCGATAACAGGGGACAATGTTGACCCGGATGTTTTCTATGAAAGTTTCTAGATAAGGGTGTTCGGCAAAACGTTCTATATCTCTTGCCCCCTCAGTAGCCTTTCTTGCTATTTTTAAGCAGACACTCCCAAGCATTTTGCGAGGGAGTTCAGGTGAAACCTGCATGAAAATATCTATGTCCGGTTCTTCGCTTAGCCAAGTATCCTTCGCAACCGAACCCTCAACACGCACTTCGGCTTCAACTCCCATTTCTTTGGCTGTTTTGGAAACTTTGTCCCGAAGCTCTTCTGCTAAGCGCTCTATCTGCTCCCTTTGTTCTTTACTGGGAGTAATTCTCTCCAGAACCTTTTGCAAGATTTCATGGATTTCTTTTTCCATGGTTTTCTACTCTTGAGGGCAGTACTCTTTTAAAGTGAAATAGACTGGACCTTTTGGCGTTAGGGTGCTTTTCTT
>MTLR01000031.1 GCA_002010925.1 Candidatus Bathyarchaeota archaeon JdFR-04 | reverse complement strand
TCAAAAAATTTTTCAGAATAAAGGTGGTGTTTTTTCTCCAAAGTATATTATTCATGCAATAAAGTAGAGCATGAAATAGAGCAGACGATCAAAGCCACATTTAGCTTTGATTGTGGAACTTTCTTCTGGAGCCCGTATACATATCAGCAAATGACTGCCGAAGAGCTTAAGCAGTACAAGGATAGAACCGAGAAGATTTCAGTTACACGCTTATGAATACACTTCTTCACGTAACAGCAATCCATATTTTACATTCTTTTGGTATGTAAATTTCAGCTTTAAAAGCAAATCTCACGAAAATCGAAGATCTAAACCGACATCTAAACCTATCCGGGGCACCATAAACTCATCTCAGACCACTATAACCTGAATTTTTTCTTAAGTGAAAAGTAATTTTGTAAATAGATTGTTATTTAAAGCCTATGTTACTCTATGTAGGAGACGTTGAAATTGGAGGATAAGTTCGAAACGTTATTTAAGCTTTTTAATGAAAAGGCTCCGGAAAAACATCCAGTCTTTCAAGCGGCAAAGATAGCTGAAGAAACTGGGGAAGCAATAAACTTAATTTTTAAATTGGTAGGTTTTAGGAGGGAAAGCTATGACATTGATGAAATAAGAGAGAAACTAAGCGATGAACTAGCGGACATCGTGATAACCACTTTTACCTGTGCTAAAGTCTGTGGAGTAGACTTATGGAAGGCTGTTGAAAGAAAATTAGAAATCGAAATAGAAAGATGGGAAAAATTTGAAACCACTGATAAATAGACTTCTCCTTTTCACTTTTACGTAACTTTCGCTTAAAAAGGCCGATCAATTCTTCAAAGGATAATATAGCCTTCTACTAGGTTCATTACCGCTTTATATATTCAAAGCTTTTACCTATTTTGAAAATCCCTCAGTTTTTTGAAATCTTCAAAAGAGTGCTTCCTTATTTTAGGGAACCTCATTGCAGCTGAAGGATGAAAAGTCACAAACACTTTGATGCCTCTAAACTCTAAAATTTTGCCATGTATCTTCGTCACCTTGTTTTTGATTTGTAATGCTTCTAGTGCAACTCCGCCCATGGCTACTATCAATTTTGGATTGACAGCTTTAAGCTGAAGCTTCAAGAATTCGCTACAAGCTTTAATCTCCTTAGTAGTAGGTCTTCTATTTCTAGGTGTGGGGCATCTAACTGCTCCAGTAAGATAGATTTCTTCTCTTGAAAGTCCAGCTAAACTAAGTAGCTTATCTAAGTATTTCCCCGCTCTTCCAACAAACGGTCTTCCTAACTCGTTTTCCATTTTCCCCGGATTCTGTCCTAAAAAGAAAAAGTCAGAAGGAATTGGCCCTTCCCCTACTATTACTTTCTTCCGAAACCTCCACAAGCTACACTTTCTACAATTTTCTATTTTCTCTTTCAACTCATCGGCTAATTTTAAATTTACTTCCATGGAAACGAACCTACCCAAGCAAAAGTATCAGACTTTAGCTTTTGATTGATCAAATATTGTTCTAAGGACTATGTAATTTCAACCTTGCGGTCCAAAATTTTCTTCTTTATTAATGACTCTCTTCTTCCTTTTACACAAAGCTAAGTACAAGCTTCTTAAATCCCATAAAACCACTTTTACAGATCTAATGAAAAATGCAGGTTAGTGTAGATAGTGAGCGTGAAATACTTAACCGAATGATGATTTGATCCAATTCCCAACGTAATGTGTTATAATTATGACCATTAGCGCAATGAGTAAGTGTTCCAATATCACTTTGGAAGGCTTTGTTTTCTGCTCTTTCGCAATGTGAAAGCTAAAAATGCTTAGCAAAGATAATCCCCAGATCACACTTGCAATAATTGCTGTTGGTAATTGGAGTAATAAGAGAGGTACGATAAATGTTAGTGCAAAGGCGAACTTAGATATAAAAGTGGACATTGTCGCTATCCAAATCTCTTTTGTTGTATGTCTATTCTCTGTCTCTTCGGAAATATGTATGCCCATAGCGTCTGAAAACGCATCAGCTATTGCGATCGTTAAAATTCCGCCAATGACAACGAGCTTTGAATGGGTACCAGAATGTAGGCCAACCATCAACCCGAGAGTTGTAATTATTCCGGAGGTTAAGCCAAAGCTAAATCCCGTTTTCAAGGAATGCTTTATCATCACTTCACCTATTATCTGTCCGCTTATCCTGATCGTTAGGCTGGTAATTTGTAGCTGTCGAAGGAAATAATTCTTACTCAAAGACTTTTTCGGCTACCTTGTGTGCCTCTATTGCGTCCAATTCTATGTCCCGATCCTTGTCTTCTCTGGCTAGAAGTTTTCTATAAGCCTCGTACTGAATTATCATCTTCATGATTTCGTTAGATCCTGTCCATATCAGCCCTAATCTTATGTCTCGAAGCATCTTTTCAACAGGGTAAACGTAAGTATATCCTATTCCACCAAGTATCTGCATGGCATCGTTTACTATTTCCCAAGCCGCTTGTGTTGCGAATAGTTTTGCCTCTGAAACGAGTCTTCTCGTTTCCTTTGAGTCGGGATCCAAGTCTGCTTGTTTAGCTGCCATGTAAACCAAGCCACGTGCGGCATCCAGCTTGGTGAGACTTTCCGCCACCTTAAAGTTTACTCCTTGAAATCTTCTAATCTTAGCTCCAAAAGCCTTTCTTTTATCGCTGTATTTCATGGCTATTTCCAAAACAGCTCTTATACCGAGGGATCCTGCAGCGGATGTTAGCCTTTCTGGAATCATCATACGATTGAAAACGTCTGCTCCCCTATTCTCCTTGTGCAATAAGTTTTCTTCAGGAACTTCTACATCCTTTAGAACGATCCTTGCGGTTCCCATGCCGTGGAAGCCCATAAGTCCATATCTCTCGGCGATTTCCACACCCATGTCCTTCTCTACTAAAAAAGCGCTTAGAGCTTGATGATTAGGAGCTTTGGGATCGGTTCTTGCGTAAAGAAGGAAAAGGTCAGCTGCCACCGCGCCAGCGATAAAGCGTTTTTCACCATTAAGCACGTAAACATTACCATGTTTCTCCGCGATGGTTGTAGTTCCAAAGAAGTCTGAACCTCCCCGTGGTTCTGTTAGCCCTTCGGCACAGACGATGTCTCCCCTTAATATGGGTGGGAGATACCTTTTCTTTTGTTCCTCTGTTCCAAATGCAACTAAAGCTTCACCTACGATAATAGGTAGAGAGTAGACGCATGCGATGCCATATCCTAAAACCCCTACCTCCTCTAAGGCAACACAATCCGAAACCCAATTTAGTTCACGCCCTCCATACTCCTTTGGAAATCTAAGTCCAATAATATTTCTTCTTCCCATTTCTTTAAGAACTTCTTTGGGATAATCTATTTCTTCGGCTTCCATAGCCCTCAAATAATTAGGATCTACGCTTCTCACAAAGTCCTTAATTTCGTTTCTAAGCTTAGCCTCTTCTTTAGTCAGAAGAACATTTGTTTCCAAAACCAACTTTTTCTCCTCTTTTGAGGGATAACTATTGATGCCCGATGTAATTTAAGTTTTTCAGCGTATAGTGGCCGTCTGCTAGAATGTAAAATAATTAATTAAACTGATGCCTTTACTGCTGATAAACGCATGGCGTTAAATATTACAGCTAAAGATAAACCCATATCTCCAACTGCTACTGCAAGCCACAGGGTTACAATTCCGGGAAAAGTCAAGATAGCGAAGCTCCCCTTTATCAAGATGGACGCTACAACATTTTCCTTTACTATTTCAAGAGTTTTCTTGCTTAACTCAATTAAGTATGGTAGTTTGGACAGATCGTCTTGCATCAATGCTATATCCGCATTTTCCAAAGATACATCACTGCCTATGGCGCCCATAGCTATGCCCACGCTGGCACTGGCTAGGGCTGGAGCATCATTCACGCCATCTCCAACCATGGCTACATGCCCATACTTTCTCGATAGATCCTTAATTACATTCACCTTATCATCTGGTAACAATTCGGCTTGATACTCAGTGATGCCTATTCTTTCTGCTATTGCCCTAGCGGTTATCTCGTTGTCTCCCGTTATCATAACTGTTCTTATCCCTCTTTCTCTGAGTTCAGAAATTGTTTCGATTGTTGTGTCTCTGATTTTATCCATAACCGCGATTAATCCGATAACTTCCTTTTCATTTCCAATAAGCACTACTGTTTTTCCTTCATTCTCAAGCTTCTCAAGTACTTCTTCCTGAAAGGCTATGTTCAGTTCTTTGAACAGTCTCTTGCTACCTACGTAATATATCTCCCCGCCGATCTTACCCGTTACTCCCTTTCCGGCAATAGCTTGGAAGCATTTAACCCCTCTTAGCTTCACATTCTCTCCTTTGGCTTTCTCTACTATTGCCTTGGCTATAGGGTGTTCAGATAAAGCCTCGAGGGAGGCGGCTTTAAGTAAGATTTCCTCTCCGGAGTGCCCAAGTGATATTACATCAGTTACTTCTAATTTGCCCTCTGTTAATGTTCCTGTTTTATCAAAGGCAAAAACCCTTACTTTACTAATCTCTTCGACGTAAGCGCTGCCTTTTATAAGAACACCGTTTCTCGCCGCGCTTGTTATTCCGGAAACCATGGCGACAGGTGTCGAAATAGCTAACGCACAGGGACAAGACACAACCAGCAACACCAATGCTTTGTAGATCCACTCATCATAAGGCAAGCCTATTGCAAAAGTGGGAATGGTTGCCACACCTATGGCTAAAAGTATTACTAAAGGAGTATAATATTTGGAAAATTTATCGATGAACCTCTCAGTTGGCGACTTTATCTTCTGAGCTTCTTCAATAAGCTTAACAATCTTAGAGAGCATAGTTTCATCAGGCCGTTTCGTTACTCTTATCTCTAAGAACCCTTCATTGTTGATCGTTCCCGCGTATACCTTGTCTCCAACCTCCTTTGTTATTGGCATAGATTCCCCAGTAATGGCAGCTTGATTAACACTTGAAACGCCCCTTATGACTTCACCATCTAAAGGTATCTTTTCACCAGGCCTGACAACAATAACTTCGTTAACATTAACATCCCGCACGGGAACTTTGACTTCTTTTCCATTTTTCTTCACAGTGGCAATCTCAGGGGCCAATTTCATTAGAGATGCAACGGATCTCCTCGCTCTTTCGCCAGCATAGGCTTCAAGAAATTCAGCCACATAAAAAAGTAGCGTCACCGCCGCTCCTTCCTCTCCGTGACCAATAAAGAAACTGCCTATCACAGCTATCATTATGAGAAAATCTATGCTCAATTTTCTCTCAAGTATCAGAGCGGACAGCCCCTCCTTTGATATGCTATACCCTGGTATGGCCGTAGCAATTAAGAAAAGAAAAGTCGCGGGAGTTTCCCAGTTTAAAATAAACTCAAAACTTAACCCCAGGGAAAACAGCATTGCGGAAAGGACTATAACAGCTATTTGTTTATTTCTCCACGTGAGAGAGATTCTTTCCGGCATCTTTTCAGTGCATGTTGAACATGTTTCTTCACAAGTGTTGTTTGTAGTTACGTTCAACTTACTGTCAACTCGCAAGTTCTTCGTTTAATGGCTATGTGGATAGCTTCACTTATTAAAATAGTGCTAAAAAATAGGG
>MTLR01000074.1 GCA_002010925.1 Candidatus Bathyarchaeota archaeon JdFR-04 | reverse complement strand
GAAGAGTGAAGTAGAAAGGTTCATGCAAGATTTCCAGCGCATCCATTATTGTTTTGATATGGATTAAAACCGCAAGTTTTATCTATTCTTCTCTAATATGAACCGAGTCTACCTAATGCGTAGGTGAAATGATTGAGTCTCGACGAAGTAGTACGCCTTATACCTCCATCTTCAAGAGAAGCTACATCTAAAAAGCTCTTGGATATCATTCTAAAGTCGAAAAGGACAAATACTATTTCAAGCAGCCTAGCGAAAACCATTCTTTACGATTGGCAGAAAAACTTACTGAACACGGAAGACGGTGTTAAACACTTACTAGAAGCAGCATTAAACATGGAACCTGAAAAGACTCTGCAACACTTCGAAAAAATGGGGTTAAATGAGGCTAAGGCAAAACTAGAAAGCTTGATTTTAAAGGAGTGAAGATAAATGGAGTTCGGAATAGAATTTGTCCCAAAAGAAGTCTATTGGAAAACCACTTTTTACTCTATGCAAGCCGAGAAGAGGGGATTCGACTATGTATGGATTACTGACCACTTTAACAATCGAAACGTATACGTCTCTCTAGCCTTGGTTGCGGCTTATACAGATAAGATAAAATTCGGTCCAGGGGTAACCAATCCTTACCTGGTACATCCAGCTATCACCGCCCAAGCAGTTTCATCTCTTAACGAGATAGCTCCGGGAAGAGTTGTTTGTGGCTTAGGAGCTGGCGACAAGACAACACTCAAAATGCTTAATATAGCTATGTCTAAGCCCTTATCAACTATCAGGGAAGCCGTGAAGATAATCCGTAGACTAAGCTCAGGTGAGAAAGTGACATTGGATGGAGATGTGTTCAAAATTTCTGGAGCCCAGTTCCTGTTCAAACCGCCGACATCAGTGCCAATTTTCATAGGTGCTCAAGGCCCGAAAATGTTGGCTCTAGCTGCTGAAATAGGTGATGGAGTGCTCATAAACGCGTCCCATCCTTCTGATGTGGAAAGGGCGGTAAAATATGTCAGAGAAGGAGTAGCGAAGGCTGGTAAAAGTCTAGAGGAGTTAACTATTAGCGCTTACACGTCCTTTTCCATAGCAGATAGTATTGAAAAGGCTGTGAAAGCGGTAATTCCCGTTGTCGCCTATATTGTTGCCGGATGTCCTGAAGCTGTGTTGGAAAGGCATGGATTAAATCTGGAAGATGCGTCGAGGATTAGGGAAGCCATAGTTCAAGCTGATTGGAAGGGAGCCTTTTCAAAGGTTACAAATGACATGATTGAGGCCTTTTCTATCTGTGGAACGCCTGAAACTGTTGTAGAGAAGGTTTCTCAGCTGGTTAGAACTGGTGTTACGCAGGTGGTTGTGGGCTCACCTATAGGACCGAATGTGCGCAAGTCTATTGATATGATAGCGGAGAAGGTTTTCCCTCATTTCCAGCGTTAGGCTTTGCTGATTATATTCAGTATTTCCTCTTCGAGGGAGAATCCCCTTCTAGGATTCTCCACGATTCTTCCTATTTCTCTTCCTCTTTTGTCGAGGACTATTATTAATGGGATTTTGTTAACATGGAATGTTTCTACTTCGGGAGGAGACGGGGGTATTCTCCATTTTTGGGTGGGATTTAGCGGATCTTTCATTAGCCCGCCGAAGATTCTAACTTCAAATTTGGTTTGTTTTGCTATTAGGGCGAGTATGGGGATATTCCTTGCACAGTCCTTGCACCATTTTGCGGAAAAAGCCAGAATCCAAAAGTTTTTTGCATGGGGTTTAAGCTTTTCCACAATCGCTTTGTTCAGTTCGTAATTTCTCATCTGTTCTAAAAATTTTTCTCGGTATGGGCTTTCTATTTCTGCTATATATTTTTCTACAGAAACGGTTCTTTCCATTGTTTGGTCTTTGCTTTTTTCCATGACTGCCTTATCCTTAGAAGCTGATGGTGTTAATGCATTATGATTTTGTTTGCGTATTTTCCTTTTACGTATAGGTGGGGATAAACTTTTGTGGCTTTGAGTTCGCTTCCTTCGGCTATTGTTACGTCGTCAGCTATTACGGAAACTCCAGATATTTTGGTAGGTTTTCTAGCTGTTGATAAAATAGTGGCGTGTCTAGCAATTATGCTGTTTTTGATCACCGCGTTGTCGCCTATTATCACTCTGTCCATGATGGCTGAATTCTCAATTACCACGTTTTTGCCAATTTTCGTGTAGTTATCTATACATGAATCTTTAATTCTTACTCCATCTCGTATTTCACAGTGTCTCCCTATCAGGACTGCTCCTTCAACCGCTATCTTTCCCTGTTTAATCTTTCTAACTATTTTCTTTCGTCTGATTATGGATCCTGGGCTTTCACCTTGAACCCATATACGAGTATCTGGTGATAGTCTTCCACCAAAATCCCGAAGAGAAGAAACTTTTCCATAAAGCATGTCTTTCATTGCTTTTAGATATCTCTGCGGAGTTCCCACATCATACCATCCGCCTTTCAGAACGTATCCATAAACGGGTCTTCCAGTGTTTATCAGGTAGGGGATAAAGTCATATCCGAAGTCTAACCGTCGATTTTTCTTAATCATTCTTTTGACTTCTTTTTCCCTAAAGATTTCACGAATTTCCGGTGTTACCATGTATAAACCTGTGTTTGCAAGGTCTGAAGGTGC
Organism: Candidatus Bathyarchaeota archaeon JdFR-04; assembly: GCA_002010925.1. Classification (GTDB taxonomy): domain Archaea; phylum Thermoproteota; class Bathyarchaeia; order Bathyarchaeales; family UBA233; genus UBA233. Next base: position 3,008 of record MTLR01000074.1, on the reverse strand, counting down.
TTCTTCGGGTTTTGGTTTTTCCACAAAACGAGATATGCGCATGTCCCGCTTGATATCGGCTATGCCATAACCCTCAACGTTGTTAACCCGGGTTAGCCCTATGGTCATCACTGCTTCTTTCCGTTGATGGAATTCCAATAACTCCTTTAAGTCTACGTCAAAAATGTTGTCGCCTTGGACGGCAAAGACTGGGTCTTTCACATTGTAGTATTCCATGTTTATCCTAGCTGAATCGGCGCTTCCGCAGTCTTCCACATTAGGCTGATACTTAACGTGAATGCGCGGGTTAATTCCGTAGCGGGCTGAAAAGCCAACTCCATATTCAAAATAGTCGTGTATGCTTCGGTAGTTAGTATAACCCTTAACTCCAAAAATAAAGTGTTTAACCCCTTGACTGGCTAAACATAGAAGGGAAATCTCGATTAATGCACGGTTAAGTAGGCGTATACAAGCCTTGGAAACTTCAGCCGTGAGCGGAAGCAAACGTTTAGCTATACCGCCCACGGGAATTATAACCCTCAACTTTTCAGGAGAATAGTCAGTCAATTTTTCATGCCTCGAATGAATGTTCACTTATAAATATATAAAAGGTTTTAATGAATGGAATTTACTCAAAGGATGCTGACACTGGTGAATCTCTGGAGAAAGCTTCGGGCTTATGTTCAGCTTATACGCCCCATAAACGCGTTTATGATGGGGGTCGCCGTAGTCGTAGGTGCCTTCCTAACTGATAGCATGAAAGCTCTTACTCTTCCAAGACAAGTCCTACTCGGATTTTTAACCGGCGTATTTTTGACTGGCGCGTCCATGGCAATAAATGACTACTACGACAGGGAAATTGACACAATAAATGAGCCTTCTAGACCTATCCCTAGTGGTTTCGTAACCCCTAAAAGCGCTCTAGCCTTTGCTTTAATATTAATCATTTTTGGGCTTGCAACTGCCTTCTTTACCAATCTAGAGTGCGGATTAGTGGCCATTCTAGCATGGTTGGTGACGAGTACTTACGTCACTATCGGCAAACGCACTGGTCTTCCGGGAAACTTTATGGTTAGCTTTTGCGTTGCCTTGCCCTTCCTTTACGGAAGCCTAGCTATGACTCGGGAGGTAAATTTAAATGTTGGTTTATTTGCGGCTATGGCTTTTCTATCTAATACCGGGAGAGAGATAAACAAGGGGATTGTGGACGTAGCTGGAGACAAGAAGCGTAACATCCAAACATTAGCTGTGCGTTTCGGAAACAGGGCAGCTGCTGCGTTGGCTGCTGTTTTTTATTTATCTGCTGTTTCTTTAAGCGTTTTACCGTTAGTCTGGAAACTCGTTTCCTGGTGGTTTATTCCCTTTGTAGCAGCTACGGATTTCGGGTTAATTCTCTCATCATTTATGTTGCTTCGAAATCCCTCACGTGAAAACGCCCGAAAAATAAAGAAAGCTGTTTTAGTTTTCTTCTTTTTAGGACTGTTAGGTTTTATTGCTGGAAGCCTTTAGATGCTCTAATTAACTAAGATTAGCTAAATTTCTGCCGACGATTAGCTTTTAAGCTGAATTTAAATTATGATTGATAAAAGTCCAGCTTGGGATGATATGCTTATGGGTTATCCTATTCCGATTCGAGAAATCCTTGAGGGGTGTTGTGAGGGCAAGACCGTTCAAGTTAGAGGTTGGGTGTACCGCAAAAGGGAAAGTAAGAAAACAATTTTTCTACTCATTCGTGATCGCACCGGGGTGATTCAATGTACAGTTAAAAGAGAAAGTCCTGCTTGGGAAGCTGCAGACAAAGCTACAATTGAATCGTCTGTCATTTTGTTGGGGAGAGTTAAGCGTGATGAGAGGGCGCCTGGAGGTTTCGAAGTAGCTACTGAACAGCTTACTGTTGTCGGTTTAGCTGAGGCCTTCCCTATAACTGAGTATCAAAGCGAAGAATTTCTTCGGGATGTACGCCACTTATGGCTTAGAAGTCGACGTATGACTTTAATAATGCGTGTTAGAAGTGATCTTTTGCGATTTACGCATGAGTTTTTCCGAGAACGCGAATTTATTGAGGTTTCGCCGCCTATGTTTATATCCAGTGCTTGTGAGGGGGGGGCAACCCTGTTTGGGCTAAAATATTTTGATAAGGATTTATACTTAACCCAGAGTGCTCAGCTATATCTGGAAGCCTTAATCTATTCCTTGGAAAAGGTTTACTGTGTTGCCCCTTCTTTTAGGGCTGAAAAAAGTCGAACTGTGAGGCATCTAACCGAGTATTGGCACGTAGAGGCGGAAGAAGCCTTTGTAGGAATGGAAGAAATGATGAAACTTGAGGAGGACCTTGTGGCTTACGTGTGTCACAAAGTTGGTGAAAACTGCCGGAAGGAACTGGAAGACTTGAAAGCTGATATAGATAAACTTTTGGAGGTTAAGACGCCGTTTCCACGAATAACCTACAGCGAAGCCATTGAACGGTTGAAAGCTAAGGGATTCAAAATAGAGTGGGGAGAGGATTTGGGATATGACGAGGAAAAGGCCTTAGCTGAAGAGTTCGGCAAGCCCTTTTTCATTCACACTTATCCTAAACAAATCAAAGCCTTCTACTGTAAAACTCATCCGCAAAACCCCGAACTGGCCCTCTCAGCTGACCTGCTAGTTCCNAGGGTNGGNGANATCACCACTGGTGGGGCTAGAGAAGATGATAAAGAAAAACTGATTAAGAGACTGGAAGAGTTTGGGTTGAGAAAGGAAGACTATCAATGGTATATCGACTTGAGACGTTATGGAACAGTTCCTCATGCTGGGTTTGGGTTAGGAGTGGAAAGACTTCTCATGTGGATGCTTGACTTGGAAAATGTTATGGAGGCTATACCCTTTCCGAGGACGATAAGACGGTTTCGCCCGTGAAGCACTTGAACAAAATAAGGGGGAGGCGAATTTTAGACAGCGTAGGTTATCTCGTCAATAGCCTCTGGATTCCTAAGCGTTGAAATATCGCCTAGGGGTAAGCCTAGAACCTTAGCCCTTACGAGTCTTCG
>MTLR01000108.1 GCA_002010925.1 Candidatus Bathyarchaeota archaeon JdFR-04 | reverse complement strand
CTCTAGCCTACGAGCAGCTTCTTCTCGGCTTAGGCCTTTCAGAGAGCCATTTAACTTTTTGAGAACCTTCTTTTTGTCTAGGCTATGCCATGCAATCGCCATTCACCATCGCCATCCAGAGACCCCTTAGGGCACTAAACTTTAGTCGGAATCTATAGACATAAACGAAATTACCTTATTAGACTTTCTAAATTCTTCCAAAATTTAAAAGCTTATAAATAGGCGTTGCTCACAATGTCAAGGTCGTATCGCCAAATTTCGCTGGAACGAAGAGAGGGAGAACTAAATGATTGAATGGTTCCTAATCGCCCCAATAGCAGGCTTATCCTCGTTAGGATTGGCTGCCTACCTATATAGTTATGTAATGAAACAAGACAGCGGAACTCAACGAATGAAGGAAATAGCTGCAGCAATCGAAGAGGGAGCAAAGGCTTATCTCAAAAGGCAAAACATGGCTTTAGCTATCTTCGTAGCGGTAATGGCAACAATATTAGGTATCATCTTTGCTTACTCTGAAGGAATAATCTTCGGTGTTGCTTTAGCCCTAGCTTATATTTTAGGTTCCTTCTGTTCAACCCTAGCAGCCTACATCGGAATGACGGCGGCAGTAAAAGCCAACGTGAGAACAGCCAGTGCGGCCAGAGAAGGACTGAAAAAAGCCTTCCCAGTAGCCTTTTACGGCGGAGCAGTGATGGGGTTATCCATAGTAGGCTTGGCGCTCTTCGGAATAAGTATACTTTATTACATTTTCCGAGTTATCCTTGGCTGGGCTGAAGTTGATGCCACAAACATTGTCTTGGGCTTTAGCTTTGGCGCCAGCGCCCTAGCTTTGTTTGCAAAGGCTGGAGGAGGCATATACACCAAAACTGCTGACATTAGCGCCGACTTAGTAGGCAAAGTTGAATTGGGCATTCCTGAAGATGACCCGAGGAATCCAGCGGTTATTGCTGATAACGTGGGCGATAACGTAGGCGACGTAGCTGGAATGGGGGCCGACCTAATAGACTCCTATATAGCCAGCGTCATAGCTGCCATGATAATAGGCGCCGAAGTAGGAAAAACCATCTATGTAACCTTGCCTCTGCTGATAGCTGCAGCTGGGGTATTCGCCGCCATAGCCGGGGCCCTCTTCGCAAAAATAGGAATAAAAGGCAACCCTGGAGCAGCAATAAATCGAGCAACTTTCCTCACATGCTCATTGTTCGCCTTATTCCTGTTCTTAATAACCTACTTCTCCGAGATGGGTAATGAAGCTTGGGGAGTTTTCTTGGCAACACTGGCTGGATTAATCGCAGGAATGATAATTGGAATAACCACTGACTACTACACTTCAATCGACCGCCCACCGGTATTTAAAACCGCTGAAGCTGCAAGAACCGGAGCTGCTACTAATATTCTAACTGGCTTCTCCTACGGAATCATAAGCATAGTTCCACCAATAATAGGGATTTGCGCCGCAACCCTCGCATCTTGGTACCTAGCCCAAGCCTTTGGCGTGAAACCTGTCTACGGAGTCGCAATAGCCGCCGTAGGAATGCTCTCCATAGTAGGAATGATAATCTCCACCGACGCCTATGGCCCAATCTCCGATAACGCTAAGGGGATAGCAGAACAAGCTGGACTAGGCGAAGAAGTAATCGAGGTAGCTGACCGACTCGATGCTGCAGGAAACACGTCTAAAGCCATAACCAAAGGCTTCGCCATCGGAGCCGCAGCACTAACAGTGCTAGCCTTGTTTGCTGCCTACGCCCAACTTGTTAAAATAGAAACACTAAACCTTATGGAGCCCGAAATAGTTGCCGGGCTCTTCCTGGGTGCTATGATGCCTCCACTGCTTTCCGCATTGCTGATTCTTGCTGTTGGAAAAAATGCCCACCGAATGATCGAAGAAATCAGAAGACAGTTCCGCGAAATACCAGGGCTAATGAAGGGAAAAGCTAAACCTGACTACGCAAAATGTGTAGACATCGCCACCAAAGGAGCATTGAAAGAACTATTACTTCCATGCATGCTTGCTATCATAGCCCCATTAGCAACTGGATTCTTCCTCGGAAAAGAGGCCCTAGCCGGGTTCCTAGCCGGAAGCATAGTAACCGGAATAGTCTTCGCACTTTTCATGGCAAACTCAGGAGGCGCCTGGGACAATGCCAAAAAATTCATTGAAGCTGGAAACTTCGGTGGAAAGGGCTCCGAAGCCCACAAAGCTGCAGTAATAGGCGACACAGTCGGAGACCCCTTCAAAGACACGGCTGGGCCATCGTTAAACACAATGATCACCGTTATGTCACTGGTAGCATCAGTGTTTGCACCAATAATCTTAATATACGCCTTGCTATAATACCTCCTTAATCCCAACACTTTATTTTTATTTAATAGAGATAACATCGTAGAATCAGCGGTTAAGAGTAACACCACATTCAGCTTCGCTACATCAGTGCCCAGTAACATAAACGTTGTATGACAATAGCATATGGTATGATAAAGACAAGCTTATTTCTTTTCGTTTCTACCTCGAAAACACGAAAGAAAACTATTTTAGCTAATGTTGACGTTACAATCTGTTCGAGGAGGAATAGTTTCAGGATGGAAATTAAGAAAATTGCAGTAATAGGAGCTGGTGCGATGGGGCATGGAATCGCTCAGGTTGCGGCGATGGCTGGCTATGATGTTACAATGCGAGACATAAAAGAAGAGTTCCTCAAAAGGGGAATGGAAAAAATCAGATGGAGCATAGGCAAGTTTATCGAAAAAGGAAAGATAACTCCTTCCGAAGCTGAAAAAGCTTTGAGAAGAATAAAAACATTGGTTTCTCTTGAAGATGCCGTTAAGGAAGCTGATTTTGTAGTTGAGGCGATACCGGAGAAACTGGATTTAAAACAACAAGTATTCAAGGAAATGGACCAATATTCTCAGAAACATACAATTTTAGCAACAAACACAAGTGCACTCCCAATAACTGAGATTGCAACAGCAACAAGTCGCCCGGAGAAAGTGATAGGTATGCACTTCTTTAATCCGCCACAGCTTATGCGTCTAGTTGAGGTCATAATGGGTGAAAAAACAAGCGAAGACACGTGCAACATCACGATAGACCTGGTAAGAAAGTTCGGAAAAGAACCAGTATTATGCAAGAAAGATGTTCCAGGCTTCATAGCGAACAGAATAACCATCTCAGGCACAAATCTTGTTGCATGGATGGTCTACAAGGGAGAATACACAATTGAAGAAGTTGATGCTGCAGCCATGTATAAAGCAGGCATGCCGATGGGAATATTCGCGCTGTTAGACTTCACCGGCATAGATATAGCCTACCACGTTTTGAAATTTATGGAAGAAAGAGAGCCAAACTTTAAGGTTTCCCCACTGATAAAGGAAAAGATCGAAAAAGGCGAAATTGGAGTAAAAGCCGGAAAAGGGTTTTACACGTATCCAGATAAAGGCAAATGGGCAATGCCGCAGATATCTAAGGATAAAGCTGAAAAATTCGACCCAATGACCCAAACTTACGTGATGGTCAACATGGCTGCAGAGCTTATAAGGAACAATATAGCCACTCCAGAGGATATAGACAAAACAATGAAATTAGGCTTTAATATGCCCATCGGGATACTAGAGCTCGCCGATACACTGGGCATAGACCTGATAGTTTCAAAGCTGAAGGAAATTGAATCAAAGTATGGCGAATTTTACAAGCCCAGCCCATTATTAGAAGAAATGATTAAAAAAGGAGAACTTGGAACAAAAACAGGAAAGGGCTTCTACACATATGAGAAGTAAGCTACTCTCACCAATTACCTCCTATTTTCTTGCCTCCCAGATGATAGCGCCATATTTTTGAAAGTCTAAACCGGATGATACACGCTTGTTATTGAAATCAAGTTCTTCATCATTAGTTAGGACGTTTACTCAAGGAAAAGTTCAAGTATATGAAGCTAGCAAAATGCTGTTGAAATGAGGTGAAAAAATGAAGTTTGAATTCACCGAAGAACAAATGGAAATCAAGAGAGCAGCTCGTGAATTTGCAGAGAAAGAGTTTACGCCAGAGAAAGGAAGGGAATACGACGAAAAATATGAGTTTCCGTGGGAACTTTATAGAAAGGCCGCGAAACTGGGCTTTATTGGCGCAAGTTTTCCTGAAGAGTATGGAGGACAAGGACTAGGCTGCATGGAAGCATGCATAATAGCTGAAGAATTCAACAGGGCGGATTCCACACTGGCCGCGATCCTAAGCGGCATAGGATTCGCAGGACTAATAGAAAAATTCGGTACAGAAGAGCAGAAAGAAAAATACCTTCCACCTTTATGTAGAGGAGAAATCGTATGCGCCATGGCGCTCACCGAGCCAGCTCACGGCTCTGACGCAGGACTTGTAGGGTTAGACACGACAGCTGTAAAGGAAGGAGACTATTGGAAAATTAATGGCACTAAAACCTTTATTACGTGTGGAGACATCGCAAAGTTCACAATAGTTTGCTGCCAGACAGACCCAAATGCTTCGCCACCCTACAGGGGCATGAGCCAAATAATAGTTGAAAAAGAAACTCCAGGACTGGACACAACTCCATTGAAGCCGAAAATGGGATTCAGAGCAGCCCCGCAGGCGGAATTATCCTTTAACGATGTTAAAGTGCCCTTAAGCAACCTTCTCGGTCAAGAAAACAAAGGGTTCCATCAGATAATGGCCTATTTCGATTTTAGCAGAACACCCATCGCCGCTGGAGCTGTTGGAATAGCCCAAGGAGCTTTTGAACGTGCCTTAAAGTATTCCACTGAAAGGGAGCAATTTTTCCAACCTATACATAGATTTCAATTTACGCAATGGAAAATAGCGGAAATGGCTATGAAAATAGAGGCTGCACGACTATTAACTTATAAAACCGCTTGGCTAATAGACCACAAACATGACAACCCAAGATTAATCACTAAGTTCGCTTCAATGGCAAAGGCATACGCCGCCAAAACAGCAATAGAAGTCACAAATGACGCAATGCAAATCTATGGAGGCTACGGATATGTGGATTCAGATATGGAACGATTCTACCGAGATGCCAGAATCTTAGACATTATAGAAGGAACTGGAGAAATCCAAAGATACATAGTTGCCAGAGAAAGTTACAGAGAAATGAATCTACCCTTGCCTTAAACACATTAAAATTCAATAAAATACATTTATCCCCTTCCATTTTTATGGACGGTGAAAAGACTTGATAATAGACTTTCATGTCCATCCCTTTGTTGAGGAGAAAAGGATTTTGGACGAGATGAATAGAGCTGGCGTAGACCATGCGGTTTTATTGGCCGTAGACGTAGACCCTTCAGATGTGGAAAAACCAGAGGTCAAGAATAAACTAAGAAAGCGACATTTAGAATCCATCATAGGTTTCCGATCAAGGGGATTTACATGCATAGAAGACGAGATAAAGCAGTTTTTTGTTGAATTGGTTAATTACTATCCAGAGCTCAAAAGCTCAAACAAAGATATAGCGGACATTGTTAAAAGAAACCCTAAACGATTTATCGGCTTCGGCTCAGTCAACCCAAATAAGGATAAAGAATACTTAGAGACAAAGCTAAAAGAGATAACTCAGTTTGGACTTAAAGGAATAAAAATGCTCCCAACCCTTCAACTATTCTCCCCTATTGAGAATAAGAACTTTGAAAGAA
>MTLR01000005.1 GCA_002010925.1 Candidatus Bathyarchaeota archaeon JdFR-04 | reverse complement strand
AAGAGGATTGTTTTACTCCGTGGCTTTCGTGAACCAGCCGCTTTTTAACCAGATCTCTAACCTCATCGAGAAAACGTTCATCATGTTCCAAGTTTAAAAACTGTGCTCTTAACTCTTCAAATCCTTCAGGCATCTCTACTCTAATGGTTATAAAGGGTTTTCCCATAGCCATTTCAAACTCCTTCTTGGTCGCTTCATATTTTTCCTCCGGCTTTATTCTTCTCAACCTAAACCATTGCCTAATTTTTTCCATTAGTTATACACCAACCCATCCGAATCTAATAATTAAATAGAAAGCTGAAAAACTAAGTTGGACAATTGTTGTGATTAACCCTACCTTAGTGAATTCTTTGAAGTCTACCACTATTCCTTCTCGTTTCAATGCTCCAATAGCCATTATACAAACAGTTCCACTAAAAGGCGTAGCGGCTCCACCAAGATTTGTTCCCAAAACTAGTGCAGACCATATAGGAGTAAGGTTTGCTCCTTGAAAAACTTTAGAGCTAATGATGGGTGCAAAAGTTAAAGCGACAGCTATATTACTTACAACGGTGCTAGCAAGACCTGTGAAAAACAGCATTAAAACTGAAATGCTAAATGTGTTTTTCCCTGCAAACTGAAATATTGCTTCTGAAGCATCATTAATGATTTTAGTGCTTTCTAATCCGCTAACTATAAACATAAACCCAGCTATGAAAAACAGGGTTTCCCAGTCTAGCTCTTTAAAAATTTCAGCAGGGTCAATTTTGGTAAGGGCTAAAGCGAGGATGGCGCAGCCTAAGGCCACACCTTCCGGTCCAACTTGGAAGCTCTCTAAAGTTAAGAAGAAGAATATTAAAAGAAATAGGGTAAACAATGACTGATAGAATAGTTTCTTGTTTGTTATAGTTTCTAGTGGCTCGTATTCTGGAAGTGTCTTTTTTTCTCCAAGTCTCGATTTGAAAAGCAAGTAAAGTGTAAGTATAGTTAGTATCCATAACGCTATCTCGCATGGCGCTAAGTAGAGGATAAAGTCAGTGAAGCTCATTCCGGCTTCCATGCCTATTATCATGTTGCTCATAGACCCTATTAATGTGCTTGTTCCTCCAAGATTTATCATAATAGTGGATGAAAGAAAATAGGGAACAGGATCATAGTTCAGTAGTTTAGTTATTGTTGCGATGGCAGCTGCCATAAGTAGCATAGCCGTAGGGTCGCTTAAGAACATGGATACCAAAGCTGACACTATGCAAAGGAAGACAAAGAGTCTTTCCGGGCTTCCGCCAGAAAGCTTAATGGCATACAACGCTGCCACACGGAACAATCCACTCCGCTCAGCAATTTCAACAACAACCATAGTGCCGATGATTAGCATAAGAAGACGCATATCAACGAAGCCTAATACCTCCTCATAGCTGAAAACTTTATATTGGATCCCAAACCACGCCGTAAGCAACGCTCCGGTTAAAGCTGCAAGGGACATGGGGGCAAGTTCGGTGGTTGAGATTAGTATAGTTAGAACGTAAATGAGGATGAAGATGATAGTTGCCGAGTCCATGCTACTTCCCTTTATCTTTTTCAGCCAATTGTGAAAGACGTTCAGCTAACAAATCAGCCTTCTCTTCAATAATTTTGTAAAAGATCCGCCCAATGTCATATATGAGTATCAATATTAGCGCCAGTGCTATATAAGTCACAACTTTTGCAAGGAACTGTCCCATTTCCAATCCGGTTATTATCGGGGAGACAGCCGTCGTTATCAGGATGATAACTATGATGTAGATGAGTTCTCTCGCCGCCCGTTTAGGAGGTTTCTCCTCTTTTATGCCTAAACGCTTAACAATTATATCTATCACTATGTCAGCAATCACTAGTGAGTCAGCCAAGGCTCTTATAAGGAAAATTGCCGTAGTAATCATAGTTATTATCCACACGAAATGGCTGGCTTCCACATTAAGACCGGGAATAATTATACCGCTAACTGTTGGTGGAATTATAAAACCGATTATTAGAATAATAAAAGCTATTATTAAGCTCATGGTAATCCGCGGAAATCTGCGGCGAATCTCTTCCCCCATAGGTTTCATTAGGTTCCACCGAGCGGGTTTTAGAGTTAAATTTAGGCTTCAACATAGTCATTAAAACTGTGAAATGATGCAATCTGAAGCTAAACCATAGAAAATAATAGTTTATAAGACTTTTTGTTCCTAAACCTTCAGAATCCAAGTGAGGTGAACGCGTCTACTTTAAAATTTTTCGTAGGGTTCTCAGTTCTCTTTCAGAAAGCCAACCTTCCTCTCTGAGCTGTTCTAATCCTTCCTTAACCCTTCCGCGAAGGCTCTTAGTTCGTAAAATATTTGCCTTATTTCCAGCTTCATCTATTTCTCGTTTAAACACGGCGTTCTTTTCCATCAACAGCATAAACTTGTTAAGTAAAGAGGGGAAAGCCTTGGTTCTCGAGCGAATAAGCTGGCTGATTTTATCCTTGCCCAACATCCCTTTAAGTCTGATCGAGGAGCTCACAGGGTTTACTACGACTGGTGGGAAAGGAACATAACGTTTTTTGGATTCAGCTTGAAAACAAGCTAAATAAAAGGGCACATGAACCCGAATACATTTTCGACGTTTCTGGTTAAGACCAAGTTTTTCGAACAGCAACACTGTGGATTCTCGAAGTTTTACTAAAGAGTCAATTTTGTTAATTATTTCCGTGGTTAATTCCTCAAGCTGTTCCATTTCCTTATTGTAGATTTGGATTTTAGCGTCCCTTGAAGCTTCTATTTCCATTAAATCTTTTTCTATTTCGTTGATTTCAGCCTCACATTGAGACCGAATATTGAAAACTTCAATTTTCTTTTCGCTTTCTTTCTCGTTTATCATTTTTTCAGTTTCTTTGAATTCAGCCTCGATTTTAGCTAACTCTTCCTTGTTTTTCCTAAGTTCTTCTTTCCATTTCTCTTCGCCTACGTCGTCTTTATTGATTTGACAGGTTTTTATTTCGGCTTCGCATTGTTCAATTTTGTTTTGAAGTTGCTGTCGTTTTTTCTCCATTTTGACCCTTTTTTGCTGAAGCTGATAAAGTAGTTTTTCATATTCTTTGGAAACTCTGGTTATCTGTACGTCGTATTTTTGTCGTATTTTTTCCACTTTTTGTTTGATTACTCTTTTCTTCTTTTCAAGTTCTTCATCAAATTTTTCTTGTATTTCTTTGACTTTGTTACGTAAAGCCCGTATATAATCGCCTGTTGTGGTGCTGAGAAGTTTCATGGTTTTACAGAGGGTGTTTATTTCCTCAGTGAATAGACTTTTTAAGCATTGAAGCTCCTTTTTTATCGCGGCTACTTCATCTTCGTCGATAGTTGGTGAAAGCACAACCATTTCAGACGGAGGCGAGTCTATCTGTGTAGCTTCTGACATGAAATTGTTAAATTCGTTTAAGAATTCAGAGTTGGTTATAAGACCATCTATCGTTTTTTCTACTTCACCTTCAGGAACACGAAAATAGTTTAGGTTATCAGCTAAGAAAGCCATGTAAGTTTCTTTCGTTTTGGAGCTTCTTTCAAGGTTTTCGAGAAAGACTTTCACATTAGGAATGTTCTTATAAGTAAATGTGTGAAAGGCAAAACTTAACCCGTCTAGGAGTAGAGCAGTATCACCTAGGGGAATAATCCAGAAAGGATAACAAACCTCGGCGATAAACAACAATTTTTCAACTGGCTGTTTCGAGAACAGGCCGCCGCCTTTTTTCCTTTCCTTTTCGGCTAAGTAAAAAACAGCCGCCTTTTCCATTTCTCTAGTAAAAGGTTTCTTACGTTTCGAGGAGGGAACACTGAAGGGAACCAGAAATTCCATGAAATTGGATTGCAAGATTTTCACCATGTCTTGAGGCGGCTTCTTCTCACATTTTTAGAGGAAATCCTTTAAATGTGTTATGAAACACTCGTAACAAGCAAGAACCAAGATCTAGCTACTTTATTGAAATATAACTTTGAAATCGCCAACGGCTAACCTTAACTTAAGTTTATCCAGACTAGGCAAACAAAATGTTATTTAAGCTTAAAGGAAGTTAAATTTGAAACATTAATGAATAGCTGGAATCCCGAACATGATAAAAGTGTCTGGAATGCAAAAGTCCCGCTCGAAGTTATTAGGTATTGTTGGGAAACCAAATGTTGGGAAATCCACTTTTTTTAGCGCTGCCACACTTGCTCCAGCTGAAATAGCTAACTATCCGTTTACTACCATTAAGCCAAACCGAGGAATAGGTTATGTTAGATCGCCCTGTGTGTGTGGAGAGTTTAATGTTAGGGATAACCCGGTTAATTCCATTTGTGTCGACGGAATTCGTCTGATACCGGTTGAGCTTATTGACTGCGCCGGGCTTGTTCCAGGAGCTTGGCAGGGAAGAGGGCTAGGGAACCAGTTCCTAGACGAGATACGTAAGGCGGATGCTCTAATCCATGTTATAGATGCATCGGGAGCTACTGATCTTGAGGGGAGAGTTCTTAAACCAGGTGCACATGACCCATTAGAAGATGTGAAGTTTCTCGAAGTTGAAATAACCATGTGGCTTGCAAACATACTAAAGCGAAACTGGTCGAAACTGGCAAGGACAATTGAATCCGGTGGAAAAGATCTTATTTCAACACTCGAGGAGAAACTAAGTGGACTTACAATAAAACGAGCCCATATCCTTGAAGCAATAAGGGCTACAGGGTTAAATCCGGATAAACCAGCAAGCTGGACAGAAAAAGAATTTCTAACATTTGTTGATGCCTTAAGACGAATAGCCAAGCCCACATTGATCGTTGCGAATAAAATAGATTTACCTTATGCAGAAGAAAATCTTCAAAGATTGAAAGAGTTAAACTATATGGTGGTGCCTTGCTGCGCAGAAGCCGAACTAGCGCTCCGTAGAGCCTCCGAGAAAGAGCGTATAACTTATACGCCTGGAAACTGCAATTTCACGATAAACGCCCCGGAAAAATTAACTCAAGCGCAGATTAAGGCTTTGGAAACCATAAGGGAGAAAATCCTTGTTAAACATGGGTCCACCGGAGTTCAACAAGCAATTAACACTGCATTCTTCAAACTCTTAAACATGATAGTTGTTTATCCGGTTGAAGACATCGAACATCTAACAGATCACGAGGGAAAAGTTTTACCAGACGCCTATCTAGTGCCCTACGGAACTACTGCCCGGGAGTTTGCTTATATGATACATACTGAATTAGGCGACACCTTCATTTACGCTGTAGAGGCAAGAGAGAAGAAAAGAATAGGGGAAAACTACATTCTAAAGGATAGAGACGTGATTTCAATTATCAGTGCGAAGAGAAGAGCATAAAACTCCTTTTATCAGCGACCAAAACGCCTCTTACGTCTTTGATAAGTCCTAACGGCCCTTAGAAGATCAATTTTTCGGAACTCTGGCCAGAACACATCTAGAAAGCAGAGTTCGCTATATGCGGATTGCCACAGGAGGAAGCCACTTAGACGCTCTTCGCCGGAAGTCCGGATGATGAGATCAGGATCTTGTTTAGGCAGGTAAGCTGTGTAAAGATGCTTTTCGAACACCTTCTCGGTTATGGCTTCTGGGGACATCTCGCCTCGATGGACCATTTCTGCTATCTTTTTGGCTGCGTCTACGATCTCAGCTCTTCCGCCATAGGCAATAGCAATATTCAAAAAGTGCTTGTCATAATTCCTTGTACTCTTCTCCACCT
>MTLR01000026.1 GCA_002010925.1 Candidatus Bathyarchaeota archaeon JdFR-04 | reverse complement strand
CCATGTAACGCATGTCGTAGCGCAGTTAAATCTAAAGCATGGCTAAACATATGTTCAGAACCGCTACATGGGCGACTGCTACCAGCTATGCTCATAGCCACTCCGCAACTTATGAGAGCTTCTAAAAGAACACGTAAACCCTCTTCAGTGTTTTCTTTTATCAACTCAGCGTTCTCTATTACTAGCTGAGCACTCATTCGAGCCAAGCTCGCAGCATACTCTCCATAATACTCTTTTCGAACTTTATGGGCGAGCTCCCAGTCGCGGACAGCTGTTAACTTAGCTACTACATCGCCGCACCCGCTTATGGAAAATCGTTTCGGCGCTTTCAGGATAATTTCGGTGTCGGCAATTATTGCCAACGGAGCCTGAGCCATAACTGAATATGGTTTTTCATAACCTTTAACCGAGGCTACCGGGCTTGCTATTCCGTCGTGGGATGCCGTTGTTGGAACGCTAATAAAGGGAACCAGCTGGTTGGCAGAGCTTATCTTTGCCACATCGATTTTTGTTCCACCGCCTATGCCGAACACTACTTGTGGACGGAATTCCCGGATTTTAGCTTCAACAGTTCGAACTTCGTTAACAGTTGAGGATTTAACAACCACACAGTTAACCCTCACCCTTCGGTCTTCCAGCATTTCGACAACGGTTTTACCTGCCACCTCCATTGTTTTCTGTCCAGTAACCACTAACGCGGATTCTGAAAATCCTAGTCTTTGGAAAACATCAGTTACAGTGTCTATAGTTCCTTCCCCAACTATTACCTCTCGGGGAAGTTGCATGCGATGACGTTTAATGGTCAACTGCAATCACTTAAAGCTTGGTTTCTCCTTCCGTTCATAACCTTATGGTTCATAGTTTTAAAACTTATGGGGAAAACGTTAAGAATAACCAGTTAAACCCTAAGGGTTTAGACGTTGAAATGACTGATATCTGTTTAATATTCGAAGTTCACCAGCCACTAAGGCTAAACCGTAATTTCCAACCTAGTCTACTCGATGGACAACATGCAAGCGAGAAAGACCTTTTCAATCTTTACTTTGACAACAATTTAAATAGAAAGGTTTTCGAGAGAACCTGTCGCAAATGCTATTTTCCAGCAAACGGTATAATTCTTGAAAACATCGACAGATACAAAAGGGAAAAAAGACGGTTTAAAGTAGCTTTTAGTCTATCTGGTATATTCCTTGAGCAATGTGCGCGTTGGAAACCAGAATTACTTGAATCCTTCAAGCGACTGGCAGAAACGGGATGCGTGGAATTTCTAAGTCAAACCTACTATCATTCCCTCTCCAGTCTATTCGGAATCGACAGAACTGAATTCATAGAACAAGTGAACATGCACCGCCGACTTATCGAAAAACTGTTCATGAAAATTCCTCAAACCTTTGAGAATACGGAATGCCTCTACAATAACTCTATAGCCAAAACCGTAGAATCCTTGGGATTTAAAGCTATGATAACCGAAAGCGTAGCAAAAATACTCCGATGGCGAAGCCCCAACTACGTTTATAAAGCAAAAAACTCCGAACTACGAGTTCTCCTCAGAAACTATAGGCTTTCAGACGACATAGGCTTTCGCTTTACTTCAAGATGGTGGAGCGAGTGGCCACTAACCGCAGAGAAATACTCAAGCTGGCTAGCGGCTACACCTGGACAAGTCATAACCATATTTATAGACTACGAAACCTTCGGTGAACATCACTGGCCTGAAAGTGGAATCCACGAATTTTTGAGATGGCTCCCTGGAGAAATACTTAAATGGCATCACCTTTCCTTCACAACACCAACCGAAGCAGTTGAGAAACATCCGCCCGTAGGCGAAATAGATGTCGGCGACTTCGAAACAATCTCTTGGGCCGATCTAGAACGAGACACCAGTGCATGGCTCGGAAACTCCATGCAGACCACATGTTACGAGTCATTAAAATCCCTCGAAGGACTCGTTAAGGACACAGAAAACCATGACTTGATCCGAATATGGCGATACCTCCAGAGCAGCGATCACCTCTATTACATGAGCACCAAAGGAGCTGGTCCAGGCGACGTACATAGCTATTTTAACCCCTACGCGAGCGCTGTCGAAGCTTTCACGATTTTTTCACGAATTCTATCCGACTTTGAAAACAGAGTTATGAAAAAATTTGAAACCCCCCGCTTGATTGCGAATAAAATCCTGAGAAGAATCCCAGCAACCAAGGCGTTCGTTTTCTTCGAAGAATTCGCCAGACCAACCTCATTCATCGCTTATAGCCTTGAAGAGTTTCATGCATTGTTAAAGGTTGTAAGTTTAAAATCGATAAGGTTTCACATGAGAAGAGAAGATTTTGAAACATGGGTGCGACAAGTGGTTGGAGATAGAAAGCTGGCTGACAAGTTGCATAAGATTTCAGAATCAAAATTAACGGGTATGAGATTGCGCAAGGCTCTTCTGGAAGCAATCCAGCAGAGAATAGCTGAACTTAAAGACTTAGCTAGGCGATCCAGAGCCTTGCAGAAACCATTAAAAATTTAAACCGTAATGTTAGAAGATTTTTACCGTAAAGCTAATTAATAGCATTTCCATGATACATGAATGCTGTTTCATCAGCGCAAAAACCCGCAAGACTAGAGTGTTTTGGTTTTAGGAGAAAGAATGAATGATACCAGAAAAACCTAACAAGTTAGTGCTACGGGGAACCACAACCGTGGGAGTGGTTTGCAAAGACGGAGTCATCCTATCTTCAGATACACGCGTAACCATGGGAACCTTCGTAGCCCATAAGAAAGGAAAGAAAATCTACAAAATCGACGAGCACTTGGCCATGACCATATCTGGAACCGTAGCCGACGCCCAATGGACAGTTGACATCCTAAAAGCCAATGCCCAACTATACAAACTAAACGTGGGAAGACCGATGCCTGTGAAAACAGCCTCACGACTCATAGCCAACCTACTCTTCTCCGCCAGATACGCCCCACTAATAACCCAAATCCTCGTAGGCGGAGTTGACGACAGCGGTCCACACGTCTTTATGCTAGACCCCTTCGGAAGCTTAACTGAAGAGAAATGCGTGGCAACCGGGTCGGGTTCACCCATAGCCTACGGCGTTTTAGAGGATAAATTTAAGGAAGACATGCCAGTTTCCCAAGCCTTACCCATAATTGTCCGAGCAGTAAACTCAGCCATGAAAAGGGATTCAGCCAGCGGCGACAGCTTTGACGTGGCAGTAATAAGCAAGGAAGGCTTCCGAGAATTAACCCCTGAAGAGAAAAAGAAAATCCTTGAAAGCGGTAGCTAAGAGGAAAAAGTTTTGAAAAACTCCAAGGACAAAACCAAAATCGAGATAAGCCAATACGTACTAGAACACGTACCAAAAGAGGCTCAAGTTACAAGAGTAGAATACGAAGGCCCACGGCTGGCATTGTATACTAAACGACCAGAAATCCTCATCGAGCAAAGCAATATCATCGCCGACATAGTAAACTTAATCAGAAAACGGATAGTAATTCGTTCCGACCCTTCTGTAAGGCTTCCCGAAAAAGAGGCAGAAAAGATAATCAGGGAAATAGCCTACCCCGAAGCTGAGATAGCCAGCATAAACTTTGACCCAAGCCTCGGCGAGGTCATAATTGAAGCAAAAAAACCAGGGCTCGTCATAGGAAAAAACGGAGCGGTTCTACAGGAAATAATCAAAAAGACACGTTGGAGACCCCGAATACTACGAAGCCCACCAATTCCATCCAAAATAGTTACCCACATGAGACATTTCCTACACGCTGAAAGTAAAGAAAGAGAAAGAATCCTACGAACTGTAGGCGAAAGAATATTCAGACCATTAATCATGGAAATCGGAGACATTCGAATAACCGCCTTAGGCGGGGCCATGGAGGTTGGAAGATCAGCTTTCCTCGTCCAAACAAGAGAAAGCCGAGTTCTTCTCGATTGCGGAATAAACCCTGGTGCCGCAAGCCGAATAGACGCGTTTCCCCGACTTGACGTGCCCGAATTCGATGTAGAGGCTCTAGACGCCGTGGTTATAAGTCACTCTCACCTAGACCACTGCGGACTCCTCCCGTTCCTATACAAGTATGGATACGACGGGCCAGTATACTGCTCCGCACCTACATCAAACTTGATGACCCTGCTCCAGTTAGATTACTTAGACGTTCTAAGCAAGCAAGGAGTCATACCACCTTACGATCAGAAAGATGTCAGAGAATGTGTCTTGCATACAATCCCATTACGCTACGGCATAGTAACTGATATCGCGCCGGATATCCGCCTAACCCTCCATAACGCTGGACATATCCTAGGATCCTCAATAATTCACCTCCACATAGGCGAGGGATTACACAACATCGTATACACCGGAGACTACAAATTCGGAAAAACCATGCTCCTAGAATCCGCAGTAACAGAGTTCCCCAGATCCGAAACCGTAATAACTGAAACCACCTACGGAGGGCCTCAAGATATTATGCCTTCTCGGGTTCAAGCGGAACAAAACCTCACAAACGTCATAAACGAAACCTTGGAAAACAACGGGAAGGTTTTGATTCCAGTTCCAGCCGTTGGAAGGGCTCAAGAAATAATGCTCATAATTGACGGAAGCATGCGTAGAGGGATGATGAAAGAGGCACCAGTATACATCGAAGGAATGATCTCCGAAGCAACAGCTATACACACCGCTTACCCTGAATACTTGGCGAGAGATGTCAAGAAAAGCATATTACATGAGGGAGTAAATCCCTTCCAATCCGAATACTTCACTATAGTGGAACATCCAAGTGTAAGAGAAGAAATAGTGGAAGGAGAACCCTGCATAATTCTCGCTACCTCCGGAATGCTTGAAGGCGGACCGGTCATTGAATATTTTAAACGCTTAGCCTCAGACAAAAGGAACACTATAATATTTGTTAGCTATCAAATCGAAGGAACCCTAGGAAGGCGAATTCAGAGAGGACTAGAAGAAGTGTCAATGATGAACAGCGAAGGAAAAATAGAAATAGTTAAAGTGAAACTGCGGATAGAATCTATAGAAGGCTTTTCTGGACATTCCGACAGAAAACAAGTCATAAACTACATTACGCGAATAGCGCCGAGACCTGAAAGGATTATCACCGTTCACGGCGAGAAAGCCAAATGCGTAGGCGTTGCAGCCCATCTTGCCAAGAAATATAAGTTTCAAACATGGGCTCCAAAGGTTTTAGAAACAATTAGGCTGCAGTAGACGCTTGTTTTGCGGGCATCGGCGGCTTCTGACGCCAAATCCGCACAGTGGACGGCGTTAACACCACGCGTTCCTCCCCTAAACGGGCGATGTCCCCACCAATGGATTCAGCGAACTCGCATAACTCATTAACAGCCCTTTTAACATCTTCAATGCTTTTCCTAGCTAGGGTGTTAACGCGAATAATAACTATGTTTCCAGACCTCACTTCCCGCTTAATTTCGTCCAAATCTGATAGATCACGTAACGGGAGAGCCTTCAAGTATAACTTGCTCGATTCAACGGTTGGATGCTGAGTAACAACCTCAACGGTTTCTGACTCGTCCTTCTTCGGTGTTCTTTGTTTTCGGAAAAGTCTTTCTAAAGCTTTGCCGAAGCTTGACAACACTATTTCCTCGCTTACTATTTAGTTCCCTTTTAAGTTTAAGCGTTTCTTTAAGTCNCCCTCAAACGAAGGTGCTCAGAATTAATAGCAGATATCTTAAAATCCTTTATGAAACAAAAAT
>MTLR01000151.1 GCA_002010925.1 Candidatus Bathyarchaeota archaeon JdFR-04 | reverse complement strand
GCTATCCTATCTGCAAGTTTTTCAGCAAAGGGTAGATCATGAGTTATAAGAAGCAATGAAAGCTCATTTTTCTTAATTTTTCTAAAAAGCTCAACAATACTGACTTTTTTTGTCATATCTATACCCTTGGTTGGCTCATCAGCAATTATCAGCTTCGGCTTGGTTGATGTACCCATCGCAACTAAGGCTCTTTGCTTCATTCCCCCGCTATACTGGTGTGGATACTCGTTTACTCTTTTCTCAGGCGGGTTTATATCGAAAAATTTCAGTAAGTTCACAACTCTATGTACAGCACTTTTCCTATCAATTCCAAGGTGTATCTCCATCGGTTCAGCAATTTGAATTCCTACTTTCATCACAGGATTGAGAGATGTTGCAGGGTTCTGTGGAACCCAAGCAATTTCCTTGCCCCTAATCTCTCTCAACCCCTCCTCCGATAAATCGAGTAGATTTGATCCGTTAAAGAGTATCTTACCATTGACTCTAACGTTTTCAGGCAGTAATCTTAAAATAGTCATACCCAAAACGGATTTTCCGCTCCCACTTTCTCCGATCAACGCTAAGGTTTCATCTTTATGAACATTGAAACTAACCCCATCTACTGCCTTGACACTCATATCTTCTAATATAAAATGAACTTTCAAATCTTCAACACTTAGCAATACACCTCTGGAATTGTTACTCCACACCGACACCCCTCCGCTCGTACCTCTCCTCAATCGTCATTCCGAGAAGCATAAACCCCATGGCTGTGGCAGATATGCAAAAGCCTGCAGGAACGAAACACCACCAAGCATCCCCCAACAGCGCTCCCCTCTTCATTGCGTAGTGCAACATCATGCCCCAGCTCTTGTGCTCTGGATCTCCAAGACCGATAAAGCTCAAACCTGACTCAAGGAGGATCGCATGTGCTACAGAGAGTATAAACTTTGCCAGTGCAACTTCTGTGGTGTTTGGGATGATGTGTCTCAAGATTATATACGTGTTGCTAGCCCCTAAGCACCTCAGAGTCTCTACGAAACCACTTTCACGAATTTGCATAGCCCTCACCCTTACGACCCTCGCCGTTCCCGGCCACCACAGCAGACCTATGACGAGAATCACGTTCCAGATAGATGGTTCCAAGTATGCTGCGAGCACTATCATGAGCGGAAGAGCAGGAATTACGAGAAAAACGTCAACGAGTAATCCTATTACTTCATCGATTTTTCCCCCGTAAAATCCAGAAATCGTACCTACTAGAACTCCTACCACTGTAGAAATTACTGCAGCCNTGAATCCTATTATTAGCGAAGTCCGCGTTCCCTCAAATAGCTCTACTAACACATCCTCTCCGATGTCATTGGTTCCCAGTAGATTCTTACTGGATGGTGGCGCGTATGGGAACTCAGACTTGTTTTTCGGCAGAATCTCGATTAAAATCGGCGAGAGAACTGAAACGAATGAGAATGCGAGAATGATGCTTAGACCGATGACACCTATCATTCTCATGCCCTTCTCAACCTCGGATCGGTGATTACGCAAAGCAAGTCTGCTACTCCATTCGCCAAAACAACAGTTAAAGCTGAAAAGACAAAAATCGCTTGCAACAGGGGGTAATCCCGTGCGATCACCGCCTCCCACATGGTTAATCCGAGACCCGGCCAGCTAAACACGATTTCAACGAGGAGAGCTCCTGAAAATGCGAATCCAAATTCCATGGCTGCGTATACAATAAAAGGTGGGAGTGAGGGCTTTATTAGATGTCTATGTAGAAACATTGTGTACGGTAGACCCTTGGACAGAGCCGTCAGGACGAACTCTCCTCTGGAAGTTCCCGTAACTATGCCTCGCATCAATAGCGAATTGTGGGAAGCGACAAACACCGTCAGCGTGATGAACGGTAGAAAGACATGGGAAACAAAATTCTGAATGTTCTCTCCAGATGGTGCGCCGCCGCTGGGAAACAGATTGAGTTTCAAAGAGAAAAAGAGCAGAAAGAGCATTCCCAACCAGAAAGGTGGAACTGAGTAAACTACCAACATACCCGTTGATAGAATTTTCTTAATTGTTCTCTCAGCTTTCCACCCGCAGAGAGTTCCAAGATATAGACCTATCAGAGATCCCACAATCGTCGGTGGAAGTGTGAGTAGGAGAGTTGTCGGGAGTCTTTCGGCTATTATCTCCAAGACAGGTCTTCCAAAACTAAACGAGTAACCGAAATCGCCACAGAACATTCTTTGGAGGTATATTACATACTGTTCGAGTAGTGGTTTGTCCAAACCGTAAGACCTCCTCAATTCTTCGACTAGCTCCGGTGCGATGGCGTATACGTCTTCGCCAAGAAGGTATATCGTGGGGTCTCCAGGCATCATTCTGGGTATTAGGAAGTTGATGGAGATAATTAAAAAAATGGTTAGAGTGTATCTCACAAACCGTAGTGTGAGTCCCTCTTTCATCTCTGCTAACTTCCCACCTTCACATTGAACCAAGTGTCCTTTGAAAGTATTCCGTACATTGGATCGTACGAAAGCCCCTCTATCTCGGACCTATATGGCTGAATTATTTCACCCCAGTAGAGAGGAATAATGTAAAGTTTCTCAGCGTAGATGTCCTGCAAGCGATGCACAAGTTCCCTCATGTTTCCTTCGTCGGTCGTCCTGAGCATTTGGTCTACCACTTCTTGAAACTCTGGATCGTCAACATTCGACCAGCCTATGTTTCTCGCATCTATGTATCCCGTGCCATAGCCTGCCCACATCATCATACCCCATGTTGTAGTTCTCGAGATGAAAGCTTCGTGACCTCTCTCCACATCCACGATCTGTCTAAACGTCGGACTGTCAGCGGGCGTCAGGTCAATCTTTATGCCCACACTTTCAAGATCTCTCTTAACGAGCTCCGCGAGTCTACTGGACTCAGGTAAGTCTGTTCTGAAGAGTATGCGCATGGTGAAGTCGCTTCCATTTGGTAGCTCTCTCCAGCCGTCGCCGTCAAAGTCCTTAAAGCCTATTGAGTCTAAGATAGTCATTGCCTCGCTTAAGTTCGTATGTAGCTTCTCGGTCTCCTTATAATGCGCCCAGACAGGAGGTATCCAGCCCGCATTCGGAAACATAGCGTACCCTGCTGCTATCGATTTCACGTAATTCTCATAGTTCAGTGCGAAGCTCATGGCTTTTCTGAATTCTGTGACGTTGTAGGGGTACTTCTTGCAGTTGAACCACAGGTTGTTGTCGACTCCAAAGTTTGGTTTAATAATGAACTTTATCCCCGACTCGTTTAATGCTGGAACGTAGACTGGGTCGATGCCCCTCGCGTAGTGGTAGACTGTATGCACTTCCCCTTTCTTTAGAGCCATTATCATCGCTTCAGTATTCTTGAACAGCTTGAAAACAACCCTATCAACACTCGGTTTTCCTAACCTGTATTCGGGGTTTGTTCTGAACATTATCGTTCCTGACGCTTTGTCGAACCCCTCGTATATGAAGGGACCAGAGCCGACGTTTCTATCCTCATCGTGGTATTCCAACGGCTTGTCCACCTTCTCCCAAACGTGTTTTGGGATCACTCTAACAACCATCAGATTTAATGGGAGTCTGAACCAAGGCTCCTTCAACGTTACCTTTACCGTGTACCCATCAACAGCTTCGGCTCTCTCTACAAGTCGCAGGTGAGATTTATACACAGGAACTTTTTCTTTCAAGTAGTTTATGCTAAAAGCGACATCTTCCGCCGTCAAAGGCTTGTCATCATGCCATGTCGCGTTACTCACCAATCGCAGAGTCCAAACGACTCCATCCTCACTTACTTCCCAGTCCTCGACAAGTTCTGACATAATGCTCCCGTTTTCATCCATCCGAAATAGTCTGTCGTGGCTCAGTAGTGTAATTATTCCGAAATAATAGTCGGCGAACATGTTGTCTGTCCTTATATCCATGGTCGTGCCTATGATCAACGTCCTTTCCACCTTCTCCCCGGGCAGAGTCTCGAGCTGATTGATCCAAGTGTATGCAATCCCTCCAATGACCACCACAACTAAGATTGCGAGAATTACTTTTTTATCCACTAAACTCACCTCCACAATTCCCTACGTTTACGGGCTACCATGAGGAAACTGTAGACACTCCAAGGATCGCATGAAAACTCGTTGAAGGTCTCAAAGTTAGGTAAGAACGGACGAGTTACCTTGAGCACCTCCCATCCCGCCTTTTCAAGAAGCTCTACGTAATCGTAAAAAGAAGGAAGGTATGAGCATCTTTCAATTCTTTCCAGAAGCTTATAACCACTATCCACTTTTTCGTAAATCTCCTTGATTGAAAATAATGTCTGTTTAGCCAGGTTTAATTTCCATTTACTTAAGTATAGTAAATTTCCGTCAACTTTGAACCAATTCAGAGCTGTGGGTGCTGAAAGAATTGCTGATAGGAAGAGCTCTCTGCAGATGTCTTGAAGTATGATAACAGAACTCTCCGCTGCGTATTCGTGGAGTTTTAAGTAAAGATTCTGCAATTTTTCCTTAGATTGCCCCTCACTCCAGCTTGTTGATTTAATAAACAGGAAAGCATCGAATTTTTCTTCTCCTATAATATCTTCAAGGTTAAAGTAGTCTCCAGGGACAAATCTGGCTTTATCATCCACGCCCATAACTTCATAACCTTTCTCCGCGAGTCGCAAAGAAATTCTTCCCACTCCACACCCCAAGTCTAGTATCTTCCCACAACTTACACCAAATTCATTTAAAATCTCTGCAATCATATCTGTGTCCTTTCCACCACCTTCCCATCCACCTTTCAAAAGCTGTAACCATAGATTTTCTGGAAAGCCAAAGATCTTAGCCATAATCTCACCACATCCTGTTTATGCCCCTACCTTATTCTACAATAATCGTATTAGAGACATCTTTCTCAGTATTAAACTCCAAGAACAGACTCCCATTAGGTGGTGCCTCTCTATCGCTGCCGATCACCAGTGCTTCCCCATTTCCATCTGGATCGGTAACGAAAGTCCTCCTAATCGATTTTGGATTAAGCATTCCTTCTGTTTCTGGGTAATGTCCCCATTTTAGGTATGCCCTGTTTTCTTCACACTCTATCCAAGGTTCGTGGTTGACGAGTTCGAGTACCTCCTCCCTCATATTAATACACCACAGATTAAACCGTCAACATAAGTAATAAAAAATTTTCTAATTTTAACACTAATTATGAAGTCATATGAAGTGTGGTAATACTAAAGATATCGTAGTGAACTTAGGTTCCTCTGATTTTTTTCCTCGCAGTAACTTCGACAATGCTAACATTACTTCTCATAGCTATTTCTCATCAAACTGGGATTTAAGGAAAAGAAAAACTTTACAGAGGTTGGCCGAGTGGTGAGTTTGGAGATACCCAGGGGTGTGTGGGGCTTAGAGTCCCTTGTGGAACAAGACTTCCGTGGTAGTGGAGGACAGCTGAATTCAGTTACAGGAGGTCAGGAAGATACCAAATGTCCATCCTGCATAAGGTGGACAAGATATTAAAATAGAACATTGCTGGTGAGAGAGTTTTCAGAGCTTGTTTCTGTTCTTAAGCTCTTCAACGAAGTAAGACAGTTCCAACTTGAAGAATATTATGACGAAAGGATTTTGAACATGGTAACGGCTTCAACAACCGGCTTTATTTCATCTCTCACTAAAGCCCCTTTTATCTCATCTTTATCTATCTTCTTAACAACTTTCTTCAAGATTTTGAATTTCTGGACTCTGAATCCAACTATGGC
>MTLR01000079.1 GCA_002010925.1 Candidatus Bathyarchaeota archaeon JdFR-04 | reverse complement strand
ATCATTGACATAAAAGAAACGTCGTCCATTGCGCAAAAGCATGGGATACTAACAGTTGTAGATAATACCTTCGCCAGTCCCTACTTTCAAAAACCCTTGCTTATGGGAGCTGATATAGTTATCCATAGCACAACGAAGTATATTTCTGGACACAGCGATGTGATCGGCGGCATAGTGGTAACCTCAAATAAGGAAATTTATGAGAACATAAAGTTTGTTCAAAATGCTGTTGGCGCGGTTCCCAGCCCCTTTGATAGTTGGCTCGTGCTTCGCGGGGTCAAAACTCTTGCAATAAGAATGGAGAAGCATCAAGAGAACGCTCACAAAATAGCCGAGTTCTTGGAGGGGCACTCAAAAATTGAAAGAGTATACTACCCTGGATTACGGTCTCACCCTCAACATAAGTTGGCTAGAAAACAGATGAGCGGTTTCAGCGGCATGATTTCCTTCGAAATCAAAGGAGGGAAACAAAAGGCGAAACGTTTTCTGAAAAACTTAAAACTTTTTAAAATAGCTGAGAGTCTAGGTGGAGTAGAGTCGTTAATAGAGCATCCGGCGCTTATGACACATGCTTCCATACCAAAAAGGGAAAGAGAAAGAATCGGGATAACCGACAGCCTAATAAGAGCTTCTGTTGGCATTGAGGATGCCGTAGATCTAATTCAAGACCTAGAGGACGCCTTGGCTAAAATCCACTGATAGCAGAAAACGCTCTTGCTAAAGATATACCCCGCTTGTTATTTGCCTTGTTCCGCGTTCCGTTTGATCAGAGTCACCAATTTCTCTCTTCCTTTTTTCCGTCTAGTAATGATTCCTTTATTTTCCATGGTCGCTAAAAGCTCACTAGTCTTCGCGGCTGAGAAGCCGCAGTATTTAGCTATAAGCGACTGAAATAGCCGTCCTCCAGCAGATTCTAGGAGCCTGATTACTTTTTCCTCATCGTCCTCCATCTTTTTAAGCGTAGCTTGCAGAAGAAGATCGTCGACGTTTCCGCCCTTCTTACGTTTCTTCTTGGATTTGAGGAAATAGAAAAAAGCAAAGCCTACGCCTGCTAAAATAAGCAATCCGGTAACAATGAATAAGTTATCTTGTAGAATGCTCAAAATGTTCGGGGTTTCACTTTCCAGCGTTACCCTAGGTTCTCCAGCGCCGAAGTTTCTGTACCCATACCAAATCAGAGTTCTATCAGACTCTATGTGGTCGTCCGGGGTGGGCGACACGGTGGCGACAATGTAGCCTTTAGGATACTTTACCGTTAATGTTTCGTCTTTGTAAAGGTAAAAGCCTCCTTCAAATACATCTCCTATGGTTATCTGATTATCTCCGAGCTTTGCGAATCCTATCCAGTCAAATTGATATATTATGATTCCATAATGGGCGGTGGCTGTTTGAATGGTGTCAATAGTTATTTGAAAGTTTTCAGCTCTCATGTTTCTACCTGTAATTATCTTGGCTCTATTTACAAGCTCCTGCGTCTTGTTGGAGAAATCCTCCAGATAAGCGTCTTTCTGAGACTCAAACTCCAAAATATATTGTTCAAAGATTGAAATATCCTCCTCTGTTTTCAGAAGAAACCTTCGCTCAATAATCCAAGTGGCCGAACCATCTGCACGTACTTCTATTTTAGTTGATGTATATTCTTCAAGTTGATCTTGGCAAAAGACCGCATTAAAATAAAAGGCGTTAATTAATAAAACTAGAAGTAGCCCCATAAACGCTTTGGTTTTCATGATCATCAACAAGCTCTCTCCTATTTTTAGTGTATTTAAAGAGTGTGGAGAGAAAATATGGAAAGAAAATATAAAGAGAAATAAAGAATAGATTTTTTCACACGTTTGTATGTAAGGTTATGGAATATTTGTTTGTGGAGCGCTTGGTATATCTGGTTCTACTGGCATTTCTGGAACTGGTAAATCTCTGTTCCTCATCTCGTCGGCTACTGCCTCCGCTACTGAGGTTATTTCGTCTGAAAAATCTTCTAGTTCCCCAGTTAGTTGCTCTGCCCTAGTTTTAAGGTCTTCAGCTAAATCTTCGCTCAAGGCATGAAGTTTCTCCCCTATTATTCCTAACTTTTTAGCGACATCAACCAAATCGCTTGTCAAGTCTCTCATTTCCATAGTGAAAGTTTCATTGTCTATTTCACCAGCTTGCAACGCGGCGACTAATTCTGCTCGCCTCTTTTTGACTTCTTCGATTTCTGTTCTGAGAGACTCGTTTATGTAGAAGTCTATGACCTCAAGTTTTGCCTGGGTTGTGTTTGCTACGGAAAGCCTGGTTTCAAGTATAAACTCTTTGATGTTGTTTTGGTGTTTCTTTATAACACTGCGAAACGTTTCTGCAATGTCCTTGCCTAAAGTTCCGTTAGAAGATTGTGCCTTCACTGCTGCCCATGCAGGAAGCCCGATCAATATTACTGAAACCGTGAAAATCGCAAGAGCGCTTACGAATTTCGAGTCCATTTTTCCACCTCCCTATCTAATATCTGGAGAAAACTAAAATAAAAGCGTTTTTTCGTTTATTTTTATTCTAAATCTTCTAAAAAAGTTTATTTTAGTTTTAAAATTTTTAAAATCCATCGTTTTCGTTCAAAAACGTTATTTCAAGCACTTCTTATTCGTTTACTTGGTTTAATTTCAGTCAAAAATTACCATCTATGTTATAGGAAACTCGAACTTATGTTGTATTACAGGAACAAATTCCTCTGGATGTAGAACTGCTTCAAAACACTCTTCTATTCTTTTTACTTTTTGGAATATAGGCACATCTTGTTTCCGTTGGGGTCTTTAAACAATGCAAAATATCCATGTTCCCCTTGTTCTCCAATAGGTGTTTTGTTCTTCAAAATCACCCCACCTAACTTCTCAATTCTCTTCAGTGTTGCCTCAATATTAACAGTGTATATGGAAGGAACTATAGTATTTTCTTCAAGGTTTAACTCCGCACTGATTCCCTTTCCAGAAGTCGGAAGAACGTCTAAAGAAGTTGTTCCTGGCTGTGGCTCAACTTTCCAGCCAAAAACCTTCTCATAAAACCTCTTTGATTTTTGATGATTCTTTGATGGATAATTATATGACAAATATAACTCTCATCTTTCAATGCCAATCCCATCCAAACTTTAGAGTTTCCGTTTTATATGGATTGTGGAGGAAACTTTACGCATAACTAAAGATTTAAACAAGTTTATGTAGTTTGGCGCCGGGGAGGGGATTTGAACCCCTGAGGCGCCCGAGGCGCCACTGGCTTGCTCTTCCAGCCCCCATTTTTGCTAGGCTTACTTGGTGATCTCGAGGCCAGCGCATTTGCGTTTCCTATTGGTTTTCCGCTCTGCCACCCCGGCTTTAAGGTTCACTCTTGGTTTGGTGTGTGGAAAATTATATATGTTGTTGTTTGTAGGTGTTTGGTTCGTGTGGACTGTTTGGAAGGGATGCTGTTGTTTAATGAGCTTCGGAGGGATTACTTTTTAGATCGTTGGGTTGTTATTGCTACTGGCCGTAAGAGGCGTCCAACGGATTTTATGAAGGCGCCAGTTGAGGCTAAGCGGGAGGTTTGTCCTTTATGTCCGGAGAGGGAGTATATGACCCCCCCAGCGGTTCTTATATACAAGAAATTTCGGGGGAAGTTAAGAAAGGAGAAGGACAGAAATGGTTTTAGACATAAAAATTGGCTTATTCGTTGTGTGCCTAACCTTTATCCGGCTTTTACCCCACCGGAAAACTCCAAAGCAGGGCGGATGCGGCATTTAACCGAAGCTGTTGGGCATCATGAAGTTTTAATAGAGTCGCCTAGCCATGACGAGCATCCGGGGAACGCTAGGTTATCACAGCTTATCCATGTGGTAAACGCCTATATTGACCGGTCGAAGGAGCTTTCCTCAAAACCCTATGTAGAGTATGTTTCTGTTTTCCGGAATCATGGGATCAACGCTGGTGCTTCCCTTTCTCATGCTCATAGCCAAATAATAGCTATGCCATTCACCCCTACAATAGTGAAGGAGGAGCTGATGTCTAGTCGAAAACTTTATCGAAAAAACGGCGAATGCCCTTTTTGTAGCATAATAAAAAAAGAAAAAGAGAGCAAGCGTTTTATTTGGGAAAATAGGGGCTTTGTTGCCTTTTCCCCTTGGGCGAGTGTTCATTCTTTAGAGTTCTGGATTTTCCCCAAAAAACATGCGTCTACTTTTACAAGTATGTCTAAAAGAGAGGTGGAGGCTTTTGCCCAAATTTTGAGGGTTTGCCTTGGTGCATTAAAAAAGCTTGTTAATAATCCGCCTTACAATTATGGCTTTCACGTAGCACCTTGCAAAAAAGCCGAGGCAAAGGAGTATTACCATTGGCACTTGGAAGTTTATCCGAAACTTGCCATTTGGGCTGGCTTCGAAAAAAGTACTGGAGTTTACATAAACACTGTTCCTCCCGAAGATGCTGCAGAAGCGTTGCGAAAAGCAGTTGCTGAAGAGGAGAAAAATCTAGCAGAAAGACAATAAGGTTAGTGGCTTAGAATTTCTAACACTTTTTTCTCGTTGGGCGGACGAATTAGCAGTACGTCCTCTACATAAGCTCGTAGGGGTTCGGCTACACTCCAGGCTTGGGCTATGCATCCACGAGGTTTATGCGGGGGGTCTCCGTCAAATATTTCGCTAATGTTTCCTAGCCCTGCGTTTGAAATGTTTCCTCGGAAAAGTTTTTCCAGAAAGTTTTTGAAGGCATATTCTCGCCATTTTGCCTCGTGTTTTCTTATTTTCAGATATGCAGTTGTGAAAGGTCCCAGAAGCCAAGCCCAGGCTGTTCCGTTGTGGTATGCGAAGTCTCTGTGTCTGAAGTCGCCGAGATATGTGCCCACGTAGTTATAGTGATCTGGCGGTAGGGTTCTTAGGCCATAAGGAGTTAAAAGTTTCTCTTTAACCGTGTCTATTACCTTTTCCGCTTTTTCCCTTTCTAATAAGGGGAAGTCTAGGGCTATTGCGAATATCTGGTTTGGTCTTAATGTGTTATCCTTGTAATTGTCAGATATAATATCGAATAGGTGTCCTTTTTCTTGGCACCAGAATTTTTGGTTGAATCCTTTTTTAGTTTCTTCCGCCATGGAATGGTATTCCTTGGCTTTGTTTTCCTCTTTGAATTTTGTGGCTAGTAGCTCCATGATTTTTAAAGTGTTATACCATAATGCTTGAATTTCAACGGCTTTTCCTTCTCTTGGAGTTATTGGCTGCCCATCTATCATCACGTCCATCCACGTTAGTTGTGAACCATGTTTAAGGAGTCCGTCTTCATCCACTTTTATGTTATATAAAGTTCCCTTCACATGCCATTCTACAATTTGCTTTAAGATGTCCCAGAGGTTTTCTTTAACAAATTGGAAGTCGTTTGTGTATTTTAGGAACTGTAGGACGGCGTTTATGAACCATAGAGTTGCATCTACCGCGTTGTACGCTGGAGGCTGTTGAGGTTTATCTGGAAAGTGATTTGGTATGAGCCCTTGATGGCAGTGATGTTTGAAAGTGAGGAAGACTTCCTTTGCTTCTTGGATCCGGTTGGTGATGAGCATCAATCCTGGTAAAGATATGAAGGTGTCTCTCCCCCAATCTCCGAACCAGTGATAGCCAGCTATCACGGTTTTTTTGTTAGTGGAGTTCCTATGCACAATAAAGGCGTCTGTAGCTAAAACAAGCCATTTCAGCCACTCTTCTGGCCTTTCAATCCCTAATCTTGAGTTGAACTTTGAGAGTAGCCTTCTT
>MTLR01000179.1 GCA_002010925.1 Candidatus Bathyarchaeota archaeon JdFR-04 | reverse complement strand
AACGAAGTTATACCCGGCATAAGAAGAATAGAAACTGGCATGAAATGGTATCACTGGGTTCAGTTCGACAAAATAATAAACGTAAAACAAAAGGAAGCCATCGAGGGATGCATCAAAATTGCAAGAAAGGAAGGACTTTTAATAGGACTAAGTGCAGGAGCAGTAGTCCACGCATTTACTAAAATCGCCAAAGAAAAAGGCGTATATGTCCTTGTATTCCCAGACACAGGCTACAAATACGCGGAACAATTTAAGAAGTACTTAGCAAACCATAAAACACTCATAGAGAACCCACCACATACTGCCTCACCAAAAGACAACCATTTTTGACGTAGCCAAGAAAGCAAGTACAATTATGATAAAATCTGTGGAAGAAAATGTGTCATTGTTTTTTTGGAAAAAAGGAAGCTAACTTGTGATTCTTCCCCCCTCCTCCATACTGTTTATATAGTTTGTTTATACAAAAATGTTTAACTCGGCACAATATGAAACAGCTGAAAATCCTAAGCTGTTGAAAGAAATCTTCTATCGCATATGCATAACACTTAAAGATGTGATGCTGTTCAGAAAACAGTAAAGTATTTTCGCCAAATCTTTTGGCTATTTCCAGGATCCGAAGGTTGAAAAGCGTTTTTCATGGAGAGCCTACGATGGAGTAAATAACGTTTTCAATCTACCTATACATTCTTGGGTATGTAAGTGTATTCAGCAGTTTTGAAAGCTTACCTAGAAACTTTCTTTGGCATTTTGAATGGTGAACAGTTCGGTAGGCCGAGTCTAGTATGCGATTTCATTGAGTTATACCCTACTTAAATAGAGAATTTAGTAATCAGTTTAGCCAAAACCTAGAATCCCAACAATTTAGGCATTTCTCAGAATAATTATTTCAAATTCATAATCTTTTTATTAGAAAGGGCAAATCAAAAAGGTATCCCTAAAAAAGTGTGAAATTCATGAAGGCTAAGCCGATCTTTCAATCTCTCGGATTAACACTTTGTTTATGTGGTTTGCTATGGATTGTTTTTTATCCAAACCTTCAATACACAACAACCCAGCAAGAAATTGAAGGTAATACATACATGGTAACTACGCAAAAACTTGACATGCCTTATGCCTTTGCTCTACTAATAATCGGGGTAATACTAACAATCATTGGCACTTTAAGTGAAATAGTAAAAGTTGAAGTAGTTGAACAAGCGTGAATTCTTCATCCACTCACTCATTTTTGTGTTAATTTTTGCTGTTATTGTGGTAATTGTTTATGGAAGCTCAGAGAGAGTTAGAGAGTGAGAGAATGTTAAAGTGTGAAGGCGAGAAAGCGTTTTGGGTTGGGGATATAGTTTTAATCTACGATCACAGAAGTTAAGCGAGAGAAGAAACATGTTTGGAATGTCCAAGGACGTGCTATATGTAATGAGGCTCCAAGGCCACACAAGAAAATCAAAAATTCCCTAATTTACATACCATCTTACCGAATTCGAGGAAGAAGACGAGTACATATTAAAGGCGGCAACAACAATGAAGAAGTCTGCAAATTAATCCAGACTCGCTTTGAATATATCTACGACACAAAAGTACGAGGGTTTATGCCGAAAAGCCGGGGGTGGGATTTGAACCCACGTGAAGCGGGTCTGCAGCCCGCCGCCTCGCCTCTCGACCACCCCGGCACGTGTTTTTCAATAGAAAGCTTTTGAGGGCGGTTTTTATCGTTTTTGGTTTTTGTTACTGTTTTATGGTAAGATTTATGTATGTTTTATACATAAAGAAATTACGAGAGGTCGTAATTAAATGGAGGAGCAAGAGGTTTCCAAGGAAGCTGAAGAATATTTGGAGGCCATCTACCGGTTGGAGGAAACTCATGGGGTGGCCAGAACTATGGAGCTTGTGCGTATGCTTGGGGTGGCGCCGGGTTCTGTGACAAACACTGTTGAGCATTTAGAGCGTCACGGCTTGGTTGTTCACACGCCCTATAGGGGGGTAAGGCTTACAGCTAAGGGAAGACGAGTTGCTTTAGGTGTTGTTAGAAGGCATAGGCTGGCAGAAAGATTACTCACAGATTTTCTAAAGATAAAGTGGAGCGATGTTCATGAACTTGCTTGCAAGCTTGAGCATGCAATGGTAGACGCGGTCGCTCAACCTACGGAAAAAGCTTTGGGGTATCCAAAGGTCTGTCCACACGGTAACCCCATACCTACTGTGGATGGAACAATAGAAAGGGAGAATGATATAGTTTCGCTCGCCCAGATTGAGACAGATGTTGAGGGAACAGTAGTTAAGATAACGGATGAAAAACAGGAAAAACTACGGTTGCTGGCAAAGTTAGGGCTAAAGCCCGGCGCGAGAGTGAAAGTTGTTCAGAAAACTGTTCAGAAAGTGAAAATCTCCTCCCATCATGGGGCTCATGTTTTGGATAAATGCATCGCAGCTACGGTTTGGATTAGGGTTTCAAAAGGTGGAGAAAAGAGTGAGTGAAGAAGAGTATAGTGGAAGATTCAGAGGAGGCTGGATACGACGCGTAAAGGACGCTGTTCCGTTAACAAGTTTGGAGGAAGGGCAGAAAGCTAAAGTGGTTTTCACTACAGGCGGTTATGGATTAGTTCGAAGGCTCGCCGAAATGGGATTAACTCCTGGAACAGAAATAAAGCTCCTCCGCAAGGGACTCTTCAGNGGACCAGTAGAAATTGAAGTCCGCGGGGTTTCACTTGCACTTGGCTATGGCGTAGCGTCTAAGGTTTTTGTTAGGCTTCAGAACGGCGAAAAACAATGAATGAAAAACGGTTTCTTCGAATAGCGTTAGCTGGAAATGCTAACGTAGGTAAAAGTGTTCTTTTTAATCAATTAACTGGCTTAAACCAAGTTGTGGGGAACTGGCCTGGAAAAACTGTTGAACGGGCAGAGGGAACTCTGTTCTTTGAAGGCTACAACATTCGGGTTATCGACTTGCCAGGGATATATTCCCTCTCAACTTTTTCCCTTGAGGAGATTGTCTCCAGGGATTACATCGCTGTGGAAAAGCCGGATGTCATAATTAACGTTGTGGATGCGTCAGCTTTAGAACGCAACCTTTACTTTACCATCCAGCTTTTAGAGCTCGAGGCACCCATAGTTTTGGATTTAAATCAGGTTGATTTTGCCGCAAAAAAGGGCATCAGAATTGATGTTAAGAAACTCTCTAAGGCGTTAGGCATTCCAGTTGTTCCTACAGTCGCCATATCTGGAGTTGGAATTAAAGAGCTCTTATTAACCGTTATAGATGTCACTAAAGGAAAAATCGAGCTTAAACCACTACAGGTTAAGTATGGTAGAGAAGTTGAAGAGCGACTTCGAAAACTTGAGGAAATCGTCAGGGAAAAAAATCCCCATATCTGTAGGATTTACCCAAGCCGTTGGGTTGCCGTTAAACTTTTAGAACGTGACCCCGCAGTTGTTGGAAAAATTAGGTCTTACGAATCTGGGGAAGAGGTAATAAAAGCTGCTGAAAGGTTTGCTTCTGAGATAGAGAAAATTCACGGCGAACCCGCACATGTTGTTATTGCCTCTGAAAGATATAATATCGCAAATAGAATCGCACAAGATGCCACAGTTTTCGTTTCTCCACCCAAGCTTAGCTTAGAAGAGAAACTGGATGCTATCACTTCCCATAAAGTCTTAGGGTACCCGATCCTTGCAGTTATCCTTGGAACTATTTTTGCAGCTATTTTCCTCGGAGGAAATATTTTAACTGGCTGGCTTGAAAGCCTTTTTTATCTGCTCATTCCAAAAGTTGAAAACGCCCTAGCAACAGTTCTACCTCCGCTTGTTGTCGATCTTATCTCCAACGGAATTATAACTGGAATAGTCGCTGGAATCACCATAGCTTTGCCTTATATAGTGCCCTTCTACGTTTTCTTAGCTTTACTTGAAGACACTGGCTATTTGCCAAGAGCCGCTTTTTTAATGGACAACCTCATGCATAAAATTGGTTTACATGGAAAAGCTTTCATTCCATTAATGCTAGGCTATGGATGCAATGTTCCAGCATGTATCAGTTGCCGTATAATGGAAACAGAACGAGAAAAATTTCTAGCAGGCTTTGTAATAGTTTTAATTCCATGCGCGGCTAGAACCGTAGTGATTTTGGGTTTAGTCGGCAGGTTTATCGGCTTGCATGCAGCCCTAGCGCTTTATGTTTTTGATTTAGTCCTCGTTTTCATTTTGGGCCGAATTGCCTTTAAAGCATTACCAGGCGAACCTGTAGGCCTAATTATGGAAATGCCTCCCTACAAAAGGCCTTCAATAAAAAACATTTTAATCAAGACCTGGAATAGAACCAAAGATTTTGTTTACATTGCCTTTCCAATAATCATTGCTGGAAGTGTAATTATAGAAGCTTTAGCTATTTCCGGTTTAATGTACAATATTATCAACGCTATGAGCCCTTTCTTTGAAGGCTGGCTAGGGCTTCCATCGATCACAGGAATACCCCTTATTTTTGGAATTTTACGGAAAGAGTTGACCCTTATACTTCTCTCTGAACTTATTCCACTAGAATCCTTAACTCACGTAGAAATGATAGTCTTCTCGCTTGTAACAATGATTTATGTCCCATGCATTGCTACCATTGCAGCTTGCATTCACGAGTTTGGATGGAAAAAAGCCATGATTATAACTTTCCTTGATATTGGCCTAGCACTTCTTCTTGGAGGAATAGCCTTTAGATTGCTATCCATTTTCATGTGAAATAAATTTTAGTAGTTTAAAGTTGCTGGTTGAATGTAGGTGGAGGACGCGGCTCAGCTTCTCGAATGATTATTTGCCTTCCCTCCAAAATGGCTACAATTATTTTTCTCCTTGCACTCTCAGCGAGTCTCCAAACAGTATTTCTTGAAATATTCATTCTTTGCCCAGCTTCATCAAAAGAGAGCTTTTCCATGTCTATTAGACGTAAGGCCTCTATTTCTGCAGCTTCCAAGATGATTGGCTCCGGCGGAACGGGTTGGGGGGGAAATGGATTAAAGCCCTGAATTGGGGGAGTTTTCCCTATGATAACTGGTTTTGGGCGTCTCCCTATTCTTCCTCTTCGGTGTCTGTGGCACCATCTTCTGCCGAATCGCGGCATTTCACATTCTCCTATTACGTGATATATCACAAAATTTATATTTAGGGTTTACGCTGTATTATGTGAAATGTCACAGAATAAACATGGAGGTGAAATGTTCATGCCTCGGGGATGGGGTTGGAGAGGAACAGGCTGGGGAGGCTGGACTGGACCATGGCCAGGAAGGGGGCCATTCAGCTATTTGCCACCATGGCAGAGACCAGGTTGGCTCTTTGGCAGAGGTGCTTGCTGGTGGCTGTTCGGCCCTTATACCTGGGGTATGTGGGGCCCATGGTACGGATACGCTAGACACTGGACTTATCCATGGCCTTCACCTTGGTATTGGAGCCCATTCATGAGCCCCTATACATTTCCATGGTATCCCAGATACTGGTGAAGGTGAAAAAATATGACTTGGCCTAGACGAAGAAGATACTGGCGATGGGGCTGGGGCTACCCACCAGCCTACAGCTATCCACCATATCAGCAACCTCCGGCACAAACACTACCGCAACAACCATACTATGGCAACCCACCAATGCCTGCCCCTTGGGCAGCACCGCCAATGACTCCTGAACAAGAACTTCAAAACTTAGAATGGTACAAGAAAGAGCTTGAAGCTGAAAAACAAGACATTGAGGAAGAAATCAAGGAAATTGAAGCAAGAATAAACGAGCTTAGGAAGATGCTACAGCAAGGACAACAATCACCGCCACCA
>MTLR01000047.1 GCA_002010925.1 Candidatus Bathyarchaeota archaeon JdFR-04 | reverse complement strand
CCTCATCAACTTTAAAGGAATATTTTAGATATCGTCCAAAAGTTAAAAAGGTTAATCCAGCCGAAATAAAATTTAAGTATTTCAAAGTACATTTAAGAGCTGTAACGGTGAACGCCTTGGAATGGCCTTAACTTCCCCCTTTGATTCTTGTTTTGTTTTGTTAACCTTCATACTTAACCTTAAAAGCTTCATTCTAACAATATTTGCGGTCAAGTCGACGGAGGCAATCAAAAATGTCTGAACCTCCCAGCGAAAGGAGCGAAGAACTTCTTCTCGACCCCTTTGGCACTACTATAATTAAGGACTACGAAAAACTTTACAAAGAGTTCGGCATAGAACCTCTAAAACCCTTGCTTCCGAGAATTAAGAACCCGTTTATGGCAATGCGTAGAGGCGTAATCTTTGGACATAGGGACTTCGAGAAAATCGTTGAGTGTATGGAGAAAAATGAGAAATTCGCTGTTTTAAGCGGGATAAAACCAACAGGCGAATTTCATCTTGGAACACTGATGACGGCTAGGGAAATCATCTACTTCCAACAACAAGGCGCTGACACTTTTTATTGTATTGCTGACATCGAAGCCTACGAAGACAACAGAATCCCGTTTGAAAAAAGCGAAAAATACGCTGTAGGCAACATAGCTGATGTGCTAGCACTAGGACTTGACCCTAAAAAAGCCTATATTTACCGCCAATCCAAAGAAAACCACGTAAAGGACCTTGCAATAATCTTCGGAAGAGCTGTAACCCTAGCTACAATGAAAGCCATATACGGCGAAAGACACATGGGGCTTTATTTATCAGCGCTAATCCAAGTAGGAGATATACTTCTTCCCCAACTCCGGGATTTCGGCGGACCAAAGCCAACCATAGTGCCCGTCGGGGTTGACCAGGACCCGCATCTGCGGCTTTCCCGAGATATAGCCCAGAAATTTCGACGAAAATACGGGTTTGAGTCGCCCTCGGCTACGTACCACAAGATAATCAAAGGATTAGATGGTTCACCGAAAATGAGCAAAAGATCACCAATGAGCTACTTTACACTTGACGAAAAACCAGAAACCATCGCAAACAAAATCTCTAACGCTTTTACTGGAGGAAGACCAACCATAAAAGAGCAGCGGGAAAAAGGCGGAATACCTGAAATATGTCCAGTCTATGAGATTGACGTTTTCCATTTCGTTGAAGATGATAAAGAAGTAGCGAAAACCTATCACGACTGCAAAGCTGGAAAACTTCTATGTGGCGAACATAAAAAACGAACCATCGAATACGTCTTAAAGTTTGTGAAGGGACACCGGAAAAAACGTAGAAAGTACATAGACAAAGCCCGGGAGATATTAAATGTAGAATAAAGCATAAATTTACCAACGTCCTTCTAATTACGTGCGGTTGAGAGGGAT
The DNA here is from genome assembly GCA_002010925.1 of Candidatus Bathyarchaeota archaeon JdFR-04. Taxonomy (GTDB): domain Archaea; phylum Thermoproteota; class Bathyarchaeia; order Bathyarchaeales; family UBA233; genus UBA233. Next base: position 4,402 of record MTLR01000047.1, on the reverse strand, counting down.
GTCCTGCCAATTTACTCCCAACAGTCGTTAAATGCCCGAATAACATTAGTTAAAACCCTTTTTGGAAATCTTTCCTTTTACAAACTTTTATTGCCTTTATGCGCCTACTACACTAACAACTCTATAGCAAAAAACAAGGGAGATGCCCCATGACTGAGCTAAGACCCCATGAACGAAAAACATTACTTATTTTAGAAAAGCTTGGTGGAAAAGCCAGCTTAAGCCAACTAACCGCCGAAGCAGGATTACCAGAAACAGCCATAATGCGGGCTGCTCTTGCCCTACAAAGCCAGAAACTGGTAGAAATAGAAGAAAGGAAAGAAAAAACCCTAATACTAACCCAGGAGGGAAAAACCTACGCAAGAAAGGGATTACCAGAGAGACGGCTAATGAAAGCCCTTTTAAAACTGAACGGCGAAGCCCCCCTACACAAAGCTATCAAAGAAGCAAAGTTAAGGGATAATTTGGTTTCCATAGCCCTAGGTTGGCTTCGACAAAAAGGCTGGGCAAAACTGGAAAAAGGAAAACTAAAAACTTTGGGAACTCCAGAAAAGGAGGGAATCGATGAAAGACTTTTACGACTTCTAGATAAAAATCGCTCAGCAATCCTAGAAAAGCTCGACCCAGAAATGAGAAAAACCGCTGAACTGCTTAAAAAACGAAAACTAGTAGAAATAGAAGAAAAAACTGTGAGGATTTTAAAAATTACCAAGGAAGGCCAAAACCTCATAAAACGTGGAATCCAAGCTATGGAGGAGGTTAGCCAGCTCACACCTAAACTTATCGCTACCGGAAAATGGCGAAAGGTAAAACTCCGAAAATACAACATAAGAGCACCTGTGGCCAAGACATGGCCCGGCAAGAAACACCCATACCTACGGTTCATAGATGAAGTGAAAAGCAAACTCGTGCAGTTAGGCTTTAAAGAAATGTCGGGTCCACTTGTTGAGCTATCATTCTTCAACTTTGACGCATTGTTCATGCCTCAAGACCATCCTGCCCGGGAAATATTCGGCATATACTTCGTTAAATCACCAAAGCATGGAAACTTGTCACGTTACAGGCATGTTATGGCCAAAGTTAAGAAAACCCACGAGAATGGATGGAAGACGGGTTCACGGGGCTGGAGATACAAATATTCAGTCAGGGAAGCCAGCCGCCTGATTCTCCGTGGACACGGAACCGCTCTGAGTATCCGAACGCTGCTGAGCAAAGATTTGGAAATTCCAGGAAAATACTTCTCCATTGCACGTTGTTACCGCCCCGAAGTTGTGGACAAAACCCATCTAACTGAATTTAACCAAGTAGAAGGAATAGTTGTGGATGAGAACCTGACGTTAAGGGATCTTCTCGGCGTCTTGGAGAAGTTCGCGATAGAAATCGCTGGAGCCGACGAGGTAAAGTTTCGACCTGACTATTTCCCTTTCACCGAACCCAGCGTTGAATTAAGTGCCTATAAGAAAGGGTATGGCTGGATAGAATTTGGCGGTTCAGGAATATTCCGACCTGAAGTTACCCTACCGTTAGGCATAAAAGTTCCGGTAATCGCTTGGGGCCTTGGTATCGACCGCCTTTTCATGATGCGAGCTGGAATAGACGACATCCGCTACGTTTTCACCCAGGACCTAGACTGGATAAGACGGAAGGGAATGGTCTAAAATGCCAACTATAGAAATAGAATACCAAGACTTCGTTAAACTCTTAGGATTAAAAATCGGAAAAAACGTAGAGAAACTAAACGAAATCCTCGCTTTCGTGAAAGGTGAGGTCAAAGCTTTCGACGAGAAAGAGGGAATCCTAACTGTTGAAATAAAGGATACCAATCGCCCAGATCTTTGGAATGTTGAAGGCTTAACCCGTGCGCTCCATGGTTTCTTAGGGTTAGACAGGGGATTGAAGAACTATAAAATCGTTGATGATTCAGGGGTAAAGGTACATGTGGATAAACGCTTATGGATGATTCGCCCCTACATCGCCTGTGCTGTGGTGCGCAATCTAAACCTGAATGACACAATAATTAGGGGGCTAATGCGGCTCCAAGACAAACTTGATCAAACTTATGGTAGAAACCGACGGCGAACATCCATAGGCCTATACAACTTCGACTTACTTTCTCCCCCGCTTCACTATACAGTCACGAAACCAACAGAAACAAGCTTTGTTCCCTTAGGATTCGAACAAGAAATGAACCTAAAAGAGATTTTGGAAAAACATCCTAAAGGCGTAGAGTATGGGGACATAGTCCGCAGATTCGAAGTTTATCCAATTCTATTAGACTCAGAAAAACGCGTTTTAAGTTTCCCACCAATAATAAACTCTAACGATTTGGGAAGGATAACCCCTGAAACAAAAAACGTTTTAGTAGAAGTCACAGGGACAACTCATGAAACTGTGCTAAACACTTTGAACATTGTAGTTTTCTCGCTACTTGACCGTGGAGGGAAAACCTTTTCCACAACCATAAAATACGCGTATAGCGGCAAAAATGAAACTGTGGTTACGCCTCGAATCGAAGCATCAACCATGCTCTTAAGGTTGGAATATGTAAACCAGATTTTAGGCTTAAAGCTAACAGCTAGACACGTAGCTGAACTTTTAGGTAAAGCCCGTTTCAGCGTTAAAAGCAAAGGCAAAAACAGCCTTTTAGTGTACATACCTCCATATAGGATTGACATTATGCATCCTATAGACTTAGTTGAAGATGTAGCTATAGCATATGGATATAATAATATTCAACCGTTATGGCGGAGGCTTCCAACAACCGGAGCCACGAATCCACAAACCGAATTCTACGATTATGCTAGAGAAATCATGATCGGACTGGGATTCCAAGAAATCCTTACTTACACGCTCACAAACAAACAAGCTCTCTTCTACAAAATGGAACTTAAACCAGAGAAAACCATGGAAATAGCCAATCCTAAAGTTCTGACCCTTACTTGTCTGAGAAGCTGGCTTCTGCCTTCTCTAATGGAGTTCCTAAGTAATAACCAGCATGTGGAATACCCGCAGAAAATCTTCGAACTCGGCACTATTGTGATCCCGGACAAAGAAGAAGAAACAAAAACCCGTGAAGAACAAAGACTAGCCGCTGTGACGACGCACGCCAACGCTGGTTTCACAGAAATCAAGTCGCTCCTTGATGCTTTAATTACTAGCTTAAACCTCCAATGGCAAATTAGAGAAGCAACTCATCCCACATTTATACCTGGAAGAACGGGCAAAGTGAAAATAGGCAAAACAGATGTTGGAGTGATAGGTGAAATTCACCCAAAAGTTTTAGAAGCATGGGACTTGGAAAAACCAGCGGCTGCCTTTGAAGTAGACGTGAGCAAAATCTATACGTTAACCCTTCAAGATACCAATAAACGAATCCTACCAGATACTTAAAGCATCATATATACAGAAATAAAGGAGAAGTTGTTATGCTCGTTGAGGGAGCTTTATTCGGGCTATCACTTCTACTGGACAGTTTTTCGGTAGGTTAAGTTTTTCACGCCATTGCTCCCCAACCGCTATCAAAGAGAATATTCCTGAGAGCTCGGCCTTTGCTTTCTTAACAAGATTCACCAGTGCCATTTGGGTTTCCCCAGTTTTTATCATATCATCTACTATGAGAACACTATCCCTCCGTTTAATAGCATCTTTCGGAATATACAAGGTCATAGTTACCCCGGAATCACGTAGGACATAGGTTTCCTCCAAAAATGCCTTCACGCCCACTTCTTTAGTTCTCTTTGCGATTACAAGGTTAACTCCCAAAGCGTTAGAAACCATTGCAGCCAAGGGGATACCATCCACAGCCGCGGTTAAAACCTTAGTAACCCTTCTTCCTGCAAATGTTGCAAGCGCATAATGCGCCGCATGCTTCAGAATGTTATAATTTCCAATTATGCCGGTGTTGTCGAAATATCCATCATCATTGAAAACTATTCTACGTCGAATTTGTGTTTCTAAACCAACAAGCTTTGAAAGAACTTTCCATAATTGCTTTGCTCTTGCGACGTTGGGTAGCACGTGTCCTTTGGCGTATCGGCTAAGCACAGTAACGGGTAAACTAGTCTTGTCTGAAAGCTCTCTATAGGTGTAAGGTTTTCCTGTTTTTGGATTAACTGTTTTCTTAGCTGTCTGGAGCAACTCAATAATCATCAAACGAAGTTTCAAGGCTTCGGCATGGGTACTCACAAAGACACCTCTTAAACACTTAAGCGTCAAACTCAGATGCGGCAGTCATTTATTATTTACTTGCACATATATATTTTGCTAAACAATAACGAATCCGAATCTAAACAATTCTCTGAAACAGTTGCGGAAGATCCACCCGTAATACTTATCACCACGAATTTTAGAAACACGCTAGTAAAGCTCGATCATCTTAAGGAAGTTGCGAAGGGCATGAAAG
>MTLR01000028.1 GCA_002010925.1 Candidatus Bathyarchaeota archaeon JdFR-04 | reverse complement strand
TCGGTTATAGCCCTTGAAACTGAGAAATACAGCAGAAGGGTATACTAAAAGCCTTTTGTTTAAACTTTAAGCAAAGTTTCACATAACGATGATATGTAGAGCCATTTAAAAATAAAGAAAGAAGAGGGGGGTTAGGTGATGGGGGTTACTTTTGCTTTTGTTCTGATAACTGGCATGTGAGCGTATTCTCCCCAGCTTCCGGCCACCACGAGTTCTTTAGATATGGCGTCTATGTTTTTCATCATGTTTAGGATATTGTCTATGAGCCGAGACTTTAAAACAGCGTTTTGTATTTCTCCATTCTTTATTTGATATAACCCCATTCTTAAGACGCTGGTGAAGTCTCCGCGTGTAGGATTAGTTACCCTTGTATAGTGGAACCTTCGAACTAATAGGCCCTTTTTCGTGTCTTCAATTATTTCACCGCGTTTCCATTTTCCGGGTTTTACTGTAATGTTTCTCGGTATTGGAATTGGCTCCTGGTTATAGTTTTTCCCAGGAAAAGCACTTATTCCGACGGCGAATATTGCTCTTAAAGCGCTTCCGGTTGTCCTTTTCTTTTCTAGGGCGCCGTAAAAGCTATCATACACGAACCTTTTGAGGATACCCTTGTCGATTATTATTAGTTTTTTGGATGGAACTCCCTCGTCGTCAACAGGAGATGAGCCTATTCCGCCTGGCATGAGGGGGTCGTCGAGTACCGTTAGCTTTTCGCTTGCAACTTTTTTCCCTATCTTGTCAAGGAAGAGCGGTATGTAAAGTTTGGCTATCATTGGACTCACGAAAGCAGCTATGTAACCGATTACTCCTAATGTTGGCTCGTGGTCGAGAACCACCGTGTATTTTCCAGCCTCAAGTTTTTTGGCTTTCAATCCGGAAACAGCCATTTCGGCGGATTCTCTGCCAATTTCTTCCGGTTTAAACTCTTTTAGGTTTCTTCCAGCAGTTGATGCGGAGCCTTCTGATTTTTTGGCTCTTTGTTTGGTGGTAGAGGTTAAACTTGCTTCAAAAAAGGTTCCTTGATTGGGCGCAGAAATCCCATGAGTGTTTAATACTACAGTATGGTATTCAACGAGGTTTAGGACACCCGCCGTATCAACTATTTTAGAATTATGCTTCAAAGCGTTTTCAACCATGTCATAGGCAAGCTCCACGCCGTCCTCTGGCGGAAGTTCAGCGAGCTTTTTATCAAAGACTTTTTGAACCTTCGGAATTTTCTTTGGCTTTGGGAATGAGTATTTAAATGGAAGTTTCCTAGCATTGGAAGCTGCTATAGCGGCGTCCACAACTTTTTCTAAGGCTCTTTTGGAGAATTCGGCTGTAGAGCTAAAGCCTAATCCTTTTTCGTTAATTATCCTGACGCCTAAACCAATGTCATGCACTCCCTTAGCTTCGAAAACGGCGTTATTCACCAAACGTATGGTGAGAACACGGTTAGAAACAACGTAAGCTTCAGCTTCTTTCACACCTTTTTTCTTAGCTATTTCAAGAACTTTTTCCCCGACTTCTTTAAGTTGTGTCAAAATTTTTGCCATTTCAGCCTACCCCCAAAAGTGTGGCTTTTCCACGAAGGAATGGCCCTCCATTTCCAACATATAGTCCTTGCATTGGATCACCTTTTCCGCAGCCAGGCAGGGGCACTATGGTTATTTTCTTTGTGGCGGCGTCGACGCTCTTGAAGAATTTTGGTGCTGTAGAGGTGAGGGCTACATCGCGTAGGTGGGTTGTTATTTCGCCGTTTTTTATTTCATAGGCTTCCTGAGCGCTTATTGTCCAATTAAATCTTTGATCATCTATGGAGGGTTGTCTCATGCAGGAAATTAAGTATCCCTTCTTTGTTTCTTGGATTAATTCCTCGAACCTCCAGTCTCCTTCAGCGAAGAAGGTGTTGCTCATACGTATAAGGGGGATATACTCGAAGGTTATGGCTCGCATTCCAGCGTTGGGTTCTACGCCGAATATAGCGGCTGTTTCACGGCTATGCATATGACCTTTAAGAACCCCGCGTTCAATTAGCACTTTGCGTTTAGCTTTTACTCCTTCATCGTCAAATTTGTAGAACCCTAGGGTTCCGGGCACGGTAGGGTCATCGTAGACGGTGACGTATTCCGAGCCGATAGTTTCCCCAATTTTTCCGGCCCACCATGTAGTTCCGGCCCATGCAGCCTCCCGGCCAAGTACGCGGTCTCCCTCGCTTGGATGTCCAACAATTTCGTGAACAAGGAGGGCTACGTAGTCAGGGTCAAGAATTACCGTGGCATTTTTATCCATTTTTGCCTGTTTAGCTTTGAGAAGTTTTTCGGCTTTTTCACCGATTTCTGCTGAAACTTCTTCCATATGGGTTTTCACGAATATTTCGTACCCGCCGGAATGCCCCACTGTTCTGTGGTAGTATTGGATTAGGTTTCGTTGTTTTGCGTCTGCCTTTAGCTCTGCCCAAACCACGGTGTTATCAAATTTTATGTTTGCACCTTCGGTGTTCACGAAAATCTTGTTTATTTTTATTCCTGTATAATCGATGAGGCCGCGGACAATCCTTTTGGACGTGTGTAAAGCTTTTTCCCATGTAAGCATGTGCTGTATCTTGTCCTCAAAGGCTACATCTTCTATGTCAGTTTTCACCTTTGTTGCATACCGAGCTTTGTAAGCCTTGGTTGGAGCAAGTTTAACTGGTGTTGGAACATGTTTGCTTGAGGCTTTGGCTACTTTAAAAGCTGTTTCAACAGCCTTTTTCATTCCCCGTTTTGTTAGGTTGGTTGTTGATTGGAACCCCCAGGCGCCGTTGACGAGGGTTCTTACGCCTATCCCTCGTTTCCGGTTTATGATTCCCCGTTCAATCTTTCCATTAGCGACTGTTATAAGCTCGTTGTAATGGGCTTCCAATCTGGCGTCAGCATACTCAGCGCCCATCTTTGATGCATGTTCAATTGCAAATAAGGCTAAATCTTCGCTCAATGTTTCATCCCTTTTCATGACAGAATATTATACTTTCATATCTATATCTACTTAAAAGATTTTGCAAGAAAATTGTTTAACATAAACGTGTATAAAATTTATGTTTATCCCGCTATTTTAGATTAAAAGATAATGGAAAATCTTTTATTCTTTAACATAAAAACTGTTCCACCACACATGATAAGATGGAGGAATTAGATTGGCTGCTAAATGTCCAAATTGTGGAGCAAAGGTTTCTAAACCTAGGAAAACATGGAAAATGGCTGGACGCCCAGACAAAAAAGGAAAACGGATGCAACTCGAAATTGGATTGTTTGACTGCAACAAATGCAAAAAAGCATTCCGAGTAGTACTTAGCAAAAAGAAGATTTAGATGGGCGTTGACCGACTAATGCCCAGGAAAACAATAACCAAGGAAAAAAATTGCCCTGGCTGCGGAGAAACAGTTGCAGACCCATATAAGACTTGGGAGCTGGTTGCTCCTATGCCAGACAAGAAAATGAGAATCACGGTAACAGTCTTTGGAATGTACCAATGCCCTTCCTGTGGCAAAAAATTCCGGGCAGTAGTAAGCAAAGCTAAGCTGGGTGCTGAAGGAATAGAACTCTAAACTCCTCTCCCCTTTTTCACTTTTAAGCGTTAAGTTTTAATTCTTAAAAACCTACAAGTTTTGAGACAAAAGTTCCAGAGATAAGTGGATAAGATGAAGTTTAAAGAACTGTGGAACAATGAATACTTCAAAACAGGGCTTATGTTGGTTATAACCCTAATAGCTGTTTTCGCTTTTTGGTTTGGTTCAAGAGCGGCATTAGCAACCGAATATCCTTTTTTGGCTGTGGCCTCCGGAAGCATGCGGCCTACCCTACAAGTAGGCGACCTCATAATAGTCCAGGGGATATCAAATTTCTCTGAAGTTCATGCGGCCCCCTATAAAGCGAACCCGCCTGGCGACATTATAGTCTTTCATAGTCCCAAATCACCAGAAGATTTGATAGTTCATAGAGCGGTGAAAAAGTTTGAATACAACAATGAATGGTATGTTATAACTAAAGGAGACGCTAACCAAGGAATTGATCCGTGGATAGTTACGTTAGAAAACGGCACCATGGTTAGAGGTGCCGTTTCCGAGTATATGATCGTTGGCAAAGTTATTGGTGTAGTTCCTTGGCTTGGAAATATAGCGTTAAATATTCAAAAACCTCTAGGGTTATTTATAATCGCTGTACTCCTCTTCGTACTTATAGTAATGGAGTTCATCCTACCCCTTATTTTCCAGAAAGAGGGGAAAGAAGAAGCCGTTTTGAATACAAGCATTTATAAAGGATATATAAACAATTGAGTCTATTAATAAATGGAGGACGTATACTTTCATGCCGAAATTTAAGGCAATTATAAATATCGAAAATGTCGTTGCTTCGGCAACGTTGAACCAGAAGGTAGACCTAAACGCCGTGGTAAAGGGGTATCCAGGCGTCGAGTATCGGCCTGAACAATTTCCGGGATTAGTTTTTAGGCTTAAAAAACCGAAAACTGCAACCCTAATTTTTAACTCGGGAAAGATGGTGTGTACTGGAGCTAAGTCTGAGAAAGAAGCCAGAAGAGCCGTAATGAAGGTGATTAGGGAACTAAAGAAAAGTGGAATAATAATCATAGGTAAGCCGGAGCTTAAAATACAGAATATAGTTGCATCTGCAAGCCTAGGCGGCATGATAGACCTCGAGAAGGCAGCGTTCGTTCTAGGAAAGACCATGTACGAGCCGGAGCAGTTTCCTGGATTGATCTATCGGATGGACGATCCTAAAGTGGTGATTTTGCTTTTTGCAAGCGGCAAACTGGTCTGCACCGGAGCTAAAAAGGAACAAGACGTTTACGAAGCGGTAAATAAGTTGCATGAGCGGCTTGAGAGAGAGGATTTAATATACTACGAATAGCCTAACTTTCATTCTTTCTTTATCTGCTTTAATATGGTGTCTCGTTGCATTTCGTCTAAAGCTCCGATATCATAGAGCACATCAACGACTTCGCTGACCTTGACAAGACTGTGCAGTTTAATATTTACTTTAGCTAGATTTTCTCTTCCGCCTTCCTCTCTATCTAACAATACTACTGCGTTGGAAACGACGCCTCCTTCGGCTCTTAATGTTTCTGCAGCTGTCTTCAGCGACAACCCGCTGGTTACTAAATCGTCAATTAGCAGTATTCGGTCGCCTGGAGCCAGAATCCCTTCAATTCGTTTTTGTCTTCCGTGAAGTTTCGCTTCTTTTCGGATGTAAAGGAAGGGTTTTCTAAATTGGTAAGCTACAAGAGAAGCGAAGGGCATTCCAGCGACGGGTATTCCAGCGATCCTTTCGAAGTTATCTGCCCCTACATTTTCTTCTATTAGGGTTTGGTAGAAGACGCATATCTCTTGAAAGGCGTCTGGAAAGCTAGGGATTATTCTTAAGTCAATATAATAAGGGCTTATTTTTCCGCTTGTAAGTTTGAATACGCCGAATTTTATTGCTCCTGTCCTATGGAGGATTTTGCAAAGCTCATATTGCATGGATTCACGTGTCTTTTTATCTGGCATAAATTTGACAACTCTTTTATGGATATTTGTGAGGTTTCCCCCTTTCGATGATAAGGCATTTAACGTTTGGCATTTCTTGTGCCAAGATTTGGGCGAAACTGTTCAGGTCGGCTGTGGAATTTGTGTGATAGGGTATGGCTACCTTCGGGTTGACAAGCTTTGCGATTTCAGCGCCGGTTCTAGGCGAGGCTCCTGGGGCAATACCTATAGTGCAGAAGGTGATGTCTGGTTTTTCTCTCTCACCGATTTCTCTCATTTCTGGGAAGGGCAAGCTATCGGCTGTATGGAAAACCGCTATTCCGTCTTCTGTTCTTATTAGGAAGGTTACGGGTGTC
>MTLR01000163.1 GCA_002010925.1 Candidatus Bathyarchaeota archaeon JdFR-04 | reverse complement strand
TAAATTTTATTTCGGCTGGATTAACCTTTTTAACTTTTGGACGATATCTAAAATATTCCTTTAAAGTTGATGAGGGAAAGGATTTGGAAAAATCAAAGGTTGATGCTGGCTCTTGGTTCTACCGGCTGCTTCATCCAAAACTTGTTGTGCTTTTGACATGTGTTGATAATGATGGAAAAGCTAACATAATCACTTTAGCGTGGGCTATGCCTGCCTCGATCAATCCTCCTCTTGTAGTAGTGAGCATAGCTCCTCCACGGTACTCTCACGGTCTAATCGAGAAAACAGGCGAATTCGTTCTAAACATCCCAACTATGAAAACCCTAAACGAAATGTTCTTCTGCGGAAGAAGAAGCGGTAGAAATACCGACAAGTTTAATGAAACAGGATTAACGCAGCTTCCAGCCCGAAAAGTCAAGCCACCGATTATAAAAGAATGTGTAGCTCACCTTGAATGCAAACTATACAAGCAAGTGCCCGCCGGAGATCATACTCTATTCATAGGTGAAGTCCTAGCCGCGTATGTAAACGAAAACATTTTTAACCAAATATATAACCTCGAAAAAGCCAATCTAATATATCATGTTGGTGGAAAACAATTCGCAACGATTACTCCAAAGATAATAGTACCAGAAACATAGAAACATAAAAAGAAGGCTAAAAATTAAGGGACTCGCCAGGCTTTAAAACAGCGATCTCTACATTGGGCGCTTTTTCTTTGACAAGCTTAAGGAATTCATCTGCAGACTGAACAAGAACCGGAAAAGTCTGATAGTGCATTGGGATTGTGATTTCAGGGCTAATTAGCCTAACGGCTTCAGCTGCCTCTAATGGGCCCATTGTATAATAGCTTCCTATTGGAATAAGTGCCACGTTTGGGCAGTAAAGCTCTCCAATTAACTCCATATCTCCAAAAAGCCCAGTGTCTCCGGCGTGATAAATGGTTTTTCCTTCTCCTCGGAGGACAAATCCTGTTGGCGCTCCCCTAGTGGATGTGTGGAAAGCTTGAACCATAGTTATCTTTAACCCTCTCACTTCCATTGTTCCACCGATGTTTATTCCGACAACATTTTTGACGCCGTTGTTTTGCGCGTAATTGCAGAGTTCGAAGGTAGCAATGAATGTGGAATTTGTTTTCTTGCAAATGTCAAAAGCGTCGCCTATATGGTCAACGTGGTCATGAGTAACGCAGATAACATCAGCATGGGTTATATCCGAAGCCTTTATGGGCGCCTTGGGGTTGCCAGTAATCCATGGATCAATAAAAACAGTTTTATCCGCCAGCTCAAGCTTAAAGGCTGAATGCCCCAACCATGTTATTTTAACCAATCTCGATTCGCCTCCATCCTAAACTTTTTAGGCTTCTAACCCGCTTAAAAAGAATGCGTGAAAAAATGAATGTTTTGGACGAAGATGCTCTGAAAAAATACAAACGAGCTGGAAAAATTCTAGCTGAGACGAGGAAGGAGATGAGGCGTTTCGTTAAGGTTGGAATGCCTATAATTGAAGTTTGCGAAAAAGCCGAAAATCTCATAAAAGAGAAAGGCGCCAAGCCAGCCTTTCCATGTAACGTTTCAATCAACGAAATAGCCGCCCACTATACTTCACCGCCCAACGATCAAAAAATAATCCCGGAGAATTCCATTGTGAAAATCGATTTGGGTGCCCATATTGATGGATATCTAACTGATACTGCTCTAACTTTATGCTTTAACTCTGAATACCGAAATCTTGCAAAGACTGCTGAAGAAGCGTTAAAGAAAGCTGTTGAAACAATTCATGCAGGAATGTACATCTCTAAACTTGGAACAATAATTGAAGAAGTAATAACTTCCCGCGGGTTTAAGCCGGTTTCCAATTTGACTGGGCACTTAATTGGACGATATCAAGTGCATGCTGGAAAATCACTGCCAAATATATCTCATTTTTCACTTTCAAAAATAAAGGCTGGCGAGATATACGCCATCGAACCTTTCGTAACGTTTCCTAATGCAGCGGGCAAAGTTAGAAACGGGAAAGAAGCTAATATTTTTCGTTTTGTAAAAAGAAAATCCATAAAGCATCCTTTAGCGAAGAAGCTTCTTGGATATATCCAACAGAATTTTCATACTTTGCCTTTTGCCGAAAGATGGCTAAGGAAATTTACGGCAAATGACGGTTACAAACAAGCGTTTAGGGAACTTCTTTCCTCTCGAAGCATAATGCAATATCCTGTATTCGTGGAAGTCAGCGGAAAACCTGTTGCTCAGGCAGAGCATACCGTGTTGATTCTAGAAGACAGATGTGTGGTTTTAACTTAGAACTTTTCTTCCTTCTTTTTTGGCTCTTTTATTTCTCGATAAATTCCAGTTATCATCATTGGTTCGTTACATTTTTCGCAGGCGTCCATTTCTTTAAAGACGTAGTCGCCGCGTTTAAATTCTCTAATGTTCTTAAAGCCGCATTTTTGGCATTCAATGATAGTTATTATTGGTGGAAGCTTTATGCGCCATTTCAAAACTCGTTTTCTCATTTGCAGTAGCATGTAGGAAGATAAGGCTAAGCCCACAAACCCTATCAGGAAGAAGTATCCGGCAGCCACTTCATTTCTCTGGTATATATCAACAGCAAAATATAGTGCCACCAAAGACAGGGCTAGTGTGACAAATATGACCACGATAACGAAGGAAGAAATTCTTCTAGCTGTGGTCTCGGTGGTTCCTGCAGTTTCGGATTTCTTTTCAGCCAATCTTTCGCCCTTCCTATTGTCCAATTCCAATGGTATTCCCTATGCCCGCTATTATAAGTGAATCGCCCTCCTTAGTCTTTTCCAGTATAACTCGTTTTATGCGTTTAATTGCTTCGTCGGCAGCTTCAAAAATTTCCTTCCGCATAGGTGAAACTGCGTCACCTACGTCTTCCTTAATTATTACCGCGTTTATTGGAATGCGATGCTTTAACAAGGATTCTTCAACTTTGAACTTTTCAACACCAGGTCCACCTATGGCCACGCCTATTCCCTCAGCTACTTCGCCGGGTTTCTCGCCTTCAAGCTTTAAGGCCGCATCAATAATAATTATAGTAGATATTTTTCCGTCGTTTTCCTCAATGATTGTCTTCATTGCCTCGCCAGGTTTTCCAACGTTCCCGCCCGGGCCTTCAGCTTTTATTACATAGGCTGTTCTCCCCTCGAGTGGGACGGTTGCCACCACGCAGTCTTTTGCTATCTTTCTTTTTTCGTGTCCATGCATTAGCTTGGCAGCTACTAGCGCTCCTACTCCGTCGCCTATGGGCTGTCCATAAGCGAAGGCCTTGAGGGCGCTAGCATAGGCTTCAGCTTCTCGCATCACTAATGGGAGAATCATCTGAAGTTGCATAATTATGTAAAGGCTAAGAGTTTTCTTACCCAATATATAGAAATGGCGAACTACTTTGTAGATGTAGTTTAAAGCCAAAGCGGCTTCCAAAGTGTTTTCCAAGTTGTTTATTTGGGTTTCGCTTGCAGATGGAGCCATCAGCTTAACCTCATCTTTGAAACGAATGTCCCTAACGTCAAGAATATGCTCAAGCTTCCACACTACACCAGCTGGATCCATGCTTTCAGGTGGAAGAGCGAAGTATTCAAGGAATCTATCTACTCGTTCAGAAGGGTCATGAGAAGGTTTACCTATTTCCTTAATTGTTTCGATAGCTATCTTTCTTCCTTCTTCTTTGATGTACTTTAAGCGAAGAAGCGAACCTTCCACTTCCTTAAGCATCACATACATCTGGATTCTTTGCCCATAAAAAATGAAAATTATGAAGAAAAGGTAAAAAACCACGTTTAGAATCCAGCCGAAATTTTCATCTACAAAAGGCTGGGCTATCTGCGAAACGTTAACAACCATCGCAAACGTCATTTTACCACACGTTCTCCACTTGTAAATCATGGTTATAAATTTTGGGGATTTCCACTCCACATTAACACATAGACAGCATTAATGTGTAAGCGGGGCTGCCGGCTTTCCCGGGTTCGCGTGGCCGAAGACCACACTAAAGCCGGGAACGGAGCGCGGTTTAACTTCCGAGTTCGGAATGGGTTCGGGTGGAACCCGCGCCCTATGGCCGGCTAACCCCACCATACACGTGAAGTTTAAACACATTAACTTTTCGCTTCTAAGCATTACGAAAATTCTTGGAAACCTTTATGTACATAACAGAAATTAACTCAGAAACCTATATATCCAAAACACCTCGTCCAAATAATAGTAGGGGCCGTAGTCTAGCCAGGGATGACGACGGGCTCCAGAAATGCTAAGTAACTACGGGTTTGCTGACCAGAAAGGGATGAAGAGTTTCTGGAGCGGTTAGAGAAACCCGTAGGTCGTCGGTTCAAATCCGGCCGGCCCCACCAACTTCGTTTATTACCTTCGAAAAGTTCTAGGCATTGCTAGTGTGGTGGCGCTATTTTCCTTTCTATAAATAGCTAAAATCCGCGTTTGCCCCTCGAAGCTTGTGGTAGGCGAAAGTTCACCTGTGACTGTTAACGTTATGTAGCGAATAGTTATTTTTCCACAGTCCCCTTTTGTATCTTGCGTTTCCTCCAGAGCTTTTTTAATCAGCTCTATAACCTCAGCTCTATTGAACCTGACCATTATTTGATAGTTTTCTCTGCAATCCCTATTTATGAAAGTGATAGGCGCATTAGGATCGATACTTATGGTGTTGTTAAGCTTGATGGTTGACAAGTCCAAATCGCCGATATCGTAGCCTTTTGGAATTTCAACAACGCATTTAAGCCATTTACCACGACTTTCCAGGTTCAATGCACGCGGATTAACCGAAATTTTTACGTTTATAACCTCTGTTGAGACGGTTGGAGAGGTTTGGCCCATATTGGTTAACAGCAGAACGGCATCGATTATGTCAACTTTTCCGTCTTCGTTCAAGTCTGCTTCATCATTCCATCGTGAATGTCCCGGATAGGTGCCAAATGCTTCCAAGAGTATCGTTAAGTCTTGAGCATCAACAACGCCATTCCCGTCCAAGTCTCCCCGGATGGAACCAAAAGCAATAGGGGCAACTGATGCGAAGAACGTGAACAATGTCAGTATAATCGTACCAGCAACCCTCGTTGCTTTCATAGCTCCAACCTAGGTTAACCAGCGGAACCGTAATATATTAACCCTTAAGGAATCTCCTTACAGAAAAATCCTCTATAAAAATTTTCACTCCAGTAAATCTAGTAAACCTAAAGTTAAAGAAGTCAGACATAAATCCTCATAGGACGCAAAATGCTTAAAGCATGGGGCTGTCGGCTAGCTTGGTCTAGGCTCCGAGACTCGGGCTCTCGGGACCCCGGTTCAAATCCGGGCAGCCCCACCATTAGGTTTGTTTTAGTGTCTAGAAAAAATGAGAGGGGGTTTGTAGAATGATTACTTCTCTTTTGCCATTGCGTAGACGGCTTTTATGGCGATTATTACTGCTGCGGGGGCTACAAAGGCAACTATATAGTTTAAGATAGCGGTTGCCCAGTAATACAGGAGTTCATGGAGGGTTGTAAGGGGATTCCAGACATCAAATTGTGTGCCTACGCCTATCCTAGTAACCATTAGGGCGATTGTGGCAATTAGGAAGGGTTGGACTTCTTTTGCGGTTATGCTTATGAGTCCAACGATTATCCCGAGAATTAGCATAAGTAGGGTTATGTATCCGTTGATATCTTTTACAGCGGGGTCGTTCCAGTTACGTACGTCATAGGCTATGAAGCCTACTGCAAGGCCTGCAATTATTGCGATAGCGACAAACGCCATAAATGCGTATTGCGCTATTTGTTCATATTCCATATTTTTCCCTCGACGTAAAACCTGTATGGAGTCTTACGATTTATAAGTCTTACGTGTCGGCTAACTATGGAAATAATCTCTATATGTCCTAACAAGGTTTAACACAGTTTTCCCTTTTGTAACTTTCTTAGTAGTAGCTTTGCTGATATTTCCTAGCGTTTAGGGTAAAAACGTTTAAGGATAATTTGCATTTATAGGTAGCGAACGATTTGGTGCTTAAGTAATGGGTATTAAGGAAATTCGTGTTTATTCCGTTAAGCTTCAATACTGGGAGCCTTTTCGAATAGCTCTGAGCACGAGCACTGAAAG
>MTLR01000114.1 GCA_002010925.1 Candidatus Bathyarchaeota archaeon JdFR-04 | reverse complement strand
TGGTGAGAGAGACGAGCCATATGTTCATTACTGGACCTGAAGTCATAAAGACAGTGTTAGGACAAGAGGTTACCTTTGAAGAGCTGGGCGGAGCGTTAACCCATAGCAAAACCAGCGGGGTGGCTCACTTCGTAGCTGAAAACGAGGAGGACTGCATGGCTATCATAAGGAAACTTCTGAGCTATTTGCCTTCAAACAATATGGAAGACCCGCCTCTTGTGGAAACAGGTGATGATCCCAATAGAACGGATGAAACCTTGGCGGAGATAGTTCCAGATGACCCAGACAAACCTTACGATGTGAGGGAAATAATAACCCGCGTAGTAGATAATGAAGACTTCTTTGAAGTCCAACCCCTATGGGCGCCTAACATCGTAGTAGGATTTGCTAGGTTAAATGGAAAAACCGTGGGCATAGTAGCCAACCAGCCGAATTACTTCGCTGGAGCTTTAGATATAAAGAGCTCTACCAAAGCTGGAAGATTTGTAAGGTTCTGTGATGCCTTTAACATCCCAATAATAACTTTTGTAGACGTGCCCGGATTCCTACCTGGAATAGAACAAGAACACGGTGGAATAATAAGACATGGTTCCAAACTTTTATATGCCTACTGCGAGGCGACTGTCCCGAAGATAACGGTCATTTTACGAAAGGCCTACGGTGGAGCCTACGACGTTATGGGAAGCAAACACTCCGGAGCTGATATAAATATGGCATGGCCTACGGCAGAAATAGCTGTCATGGGTCCTCAAGGAGCCATCAATATAATTTTCAGAAAGGAACTTGCTAAAGCAAAGGATCCGGAGAAACGACGGGTAGAACTTGTCTCTGAATATCGACAGAAATTTGCTAATCCCTATGTTGCGGCGGAAAAGGGTTACATAGATGACGTGATAGAGCCGGCTGAGACCAGACCTAGGATTATTAGCGCCTTGGAAATGTTGGCAACGAAAAGGGAGCCTAGGCCAGCAAAGAAACACGCTAATATTCCATTGTAACTTAGGATGCACCCTCTCTTCATCATTGTAACTTTTCTCGAAAAACGGCCTTTGGAAGAGTAGGTTAAAATATTTGGTTTATTTAATGTTCATTCCTCACTAAAAGGCGGAAGATGGTGTTTCCTTTGGGAAAACCCGTGAAGATAACTGACACGACGTTTAGGGATGCTCATCAGTCGCTTATGGCTACTCGTATGAGAACTGAGTTCATGGTTCCCATAGCCGAGAAAATTGATCGTGTAGGCTTCTTCTCGCTTGAGGTTTGGGGTGGGGCAACCTTTGACACTTGCATCCGTTATTTAAATGAAGACCCTTGGGAGAGACTCCGCACATTAAAGCGTTGTGTGAGAAAGACGAAGCTGCAGATGCTTCTGCGCGGGCAAAACGTGGTTGGATATCGAAACTATCCCGACGACGTAGTTATCAAATTCATCGAGAAAGCCTACGAAAACGGCGTAGACATCTTCCGCATATTCGACGCCCTAAATGATTTGCGAAATTTACGGACAGCTGTTAAAACCGTTAAGAAGGTCGGAGCCCATGCTCAGGGAACTCTATGCTATACCATCAGCCCGGTTCACACCGTTAAGTATTATGTGGAAACAGCGAAGGGATTGGCGGAAATGGAATGCGATTCCATATGCATAAAGGATATGGCGGGAATGCTTGCGCCTGAACCAGCCTATAAGCTAGTTAAAGCCATTAAAGAAGAAATTGGGTTGCCTGTTCACTTGCATTGTCATTCAACGAGCGGAATGGCGATGATGACCTATCTCCGCGCATGTCAAGCTGATGTAGATATTGTTGACACTGCGTTTTCGCCGTTAGCTTGGGGAACGTCCCAGCCTCCTGTTGAATCCCTAGTAGCCGCGTTAAGAGGAACGCCCTATGACCCGAGGTTTGACATGGAGCTACTTGTTGAAATAGCGGATTATTTCCGGGAGTTACGTGAGAAGTATTACGATCCCATCCGACTGATTAACCCTTTAGCTGAAAGAGTTGACCCTTCTATTCTCGTTCACCAAATTCCTGGAGGAATGTTTTCCAATTTGATTGCTCAATTGAAAGAACAAAATGCATTGCATAGACTTAAAGAGGTTTTAGAGGAGGTTCCAAAGGTTAGGAGGGAACTGGGTTATCCGCCCCTGGTTACTCCTACAAGTCAACTTGTGGGAATACAAGCCGTTTTCAACGTGCTTTCTGGAGAACGCTACAAAATTGTGCCAAAAGAGGTGAAGGATTATGTTAAGGGGTTCTATGGGAGGCCCCCAGCACCAATAGATGAAAAAATTAGTAGGAAGATAATTGGCGACGAACAGCCCATAACTTGTCGTCCAGCTGACCTCCTCGAACCAGCTTTGAATAAGATTCCAGAAGAAGCAAAAAAATACATTGAAAGCGATGAGGATATGTTAACTTACGTATTATTTCCAACACCAGCCCTCGAATTTTTCAAGAAGAGGAAGAGAAAACTAGAGGAAAAAGTTGTCCCCCTTAAGAAGAGGGAGGAACTAGAGAGGGTAGCGGCGGTTTCCGCCGCGATAGCTTTTTACTCCACTAGCACAGGCGAAGTGAAGGCGGTTATTCCAAAGCGTTTAAGAGAAGGATTGTCGCCGTGGGTTTTAGCCGGGAGGAAAGCCCTAACCGAGCGGAGGACCCGTTAGGTTGCCAGTTTACGAAGTCGTCGTGGAAGGAAAAAGGTTTCGTATAGAAGTTTCGCGGAAAGAAGAAAACAGTTTTGAAGTGAAAATCGACGGTAAGGAAGTTTTTGATGTCGAGGTAAAGGGGAAGTTAGAACCTGAAAAACCTTTCGAGTTGGAGTTAGGAGAGAGAATCTACGCTGTTACGCTAAACAATGTTACCCGAGCGAAACCCTTTCAAGTGAAAGTGAATGACTGCCGTTTCATGGTTGAGTTTAAACGGCCCACTTATAAGGCGAGAACAGTGACAACGGTTCCAGCTGTGGATGCTGCAGTAGGTAAGCCCCCAGCTAGGGTTTTAACTGTTCCGGAAGGAGCAGTAGTGGCGCCTATGTCAGGGAAAATAGTTTCGGTGAAGGTCAAGGAAGGAGATGCTGTTAAACGGGGAGCCGTGGTATGCATCTTAGAAGCCATGAAAATGGAAAATGAAATATTAGCGCCTAAGGACGGCGTTGTTCAGGAAGTAAACGTTTCTGAAGGAGCTGCTGTGAGTGAGGGAGATATCCTTCTGGTGATTGGGTAGAATTAGAATATAGAGGGAGCCCTGTATTCACCATAGACTTGCCGCAGAATATCGCATATCTCTTGTAACGTGGCGTACGCTTTGACTGCACGGATTATGTAAGGCATGAGGTTTTCCTCTTTTCCTGCAGCATCATACAGCTCGTCTAAAACGGATTTAACTTTGGAGTTATCCCGTTGTTGCTTAATTCTTCCAAGCTTTTCTCTTTGAAGCTTTTCGACAGCTGGGTCTACACGAAGAATTTTCATTGGAACTTCTTCTTCGACTTGAAACTCGTTTACACCTACTATTATTTTTTGTTTAGCTTCAACTTCTTTCTGGTGTTTGTAGGCGCTTTCAACAATTTCTCGTTGCATGTAGCCTTTTTCTATGGCTGCTACTGCCCCGCCCATGTTGTCGATTTTTTGGATGTATTCCATGGCTTTTTCTTCCATTTCGTTGGTTAGGGCTTCGATGTAGTAGGAGCCTGCAAGTGGGTCAATTGTGTGGGTTACTCCGCTTTCGTGAGCGATTATTTGTTGGGTGCGGAGGGCTATTCTGACGGCTAGTTCACTTGGTAATGCCCAAGCTTCGTCGAAGGAGTTTGTGTGTAGGGATTGGGTTCCGCCTAGGACTGCTGCTAGGGCTTGGATTGTTACTCGAATAATGTTATTAAGGGGCTGTTGAGCGGTTAAAGCAACACCAGAGGTTTGTGTGTGGAAACGTAGGAGGCATGATCTTGGGTTTTTTGCGTGGAATCGTTCTTTCATTATTTTTGCCCATAGACGTCGAGCAGCGCGGAATTTGGCTATTTCCTCAAAGAAATCGTTATGTGCAGCAAAGAAGAAGGAAAGCCGTCGGGCGAAGTTGTCTAAGTTTAACCCGCGGTCTATAGCTGCTTGCACGTAAGCGATGCCATTGGCCAGTGTAAATGCTATTTCCTGAACAGCTGTTGCTCCTGCTTCACGAATGTGATAACCGCTTATGCTTATGGTATTCCACCTTGGCACGTTTATAGCACAGTATTCGAATATATCGGTGGTTAATTTCATGGAAGGCTTTGGAGGGAAAATATATAGTCCCCTAGCCACATATTCTTTAAGTATGTCGTTTTGGACTGTCCCGCCCAGTGACGATTGGGAAACTCCATGTTTTTCGCCAACCGCTATGTACATAGCGAGCATTACAGTCGCTGGCGCGTTTATAGTCATGGAAGTTGTAACCTTGTCTAAAGGAATCCCTTCAAAGAGAGTTTCCATGTCTTGTAGGGTGCATACGCTGACGCCAACTCTTCCAACTTCGCCTAAAGCCAGTGGATGGTCACAGTCATAGCCAAGTTGAGTTGGGTAATCGAAAGCTACGCTTAAGCCGGTTTGTCCATATTCCAATAAATAACGGAAGCGTTTGTTGGTTTGTTCTGCTGTGCCAAACCCTGCATATTGCCGCATTGTCCAAAGTCTGGCCCGATACATAGTTGGGTAAACACCGCGAGTGAAGGGATATTCGCCTGGAAAGCCCAAGTTCCGC
Organism: Candidatus Bathyarchaeota archaeon JdFR-04; assembly: GCA_002010925.1. Classification (GTDB taxonomy): domain Archaea; phylum Thermoproteota; class Bathyarchaeia; order Bathyarchaeales; family UBA233; genus UBA233. Next base: position 1,419 of record MTLR01000114.1, on the reverse strand, counting down.
ATGTAATCGAAGTTTTCGATGTCAAGCGGGGTGTAAACACGTTTAACTTTAATGTTAGAGCTTGTGTAGAATTCCTTTCGGCGTTCCGGCATCCGTGAAAGACTTTGAGACAGTATCTTTTTCTCCCATGTCTCTTTTTTGGATTTAATTTTTTCTAAACTAGTTTTTTCGAACAACCTAATTTTCCTTCCCTTGTTACGGGCTTTATGGAGGAAATATCACAAAAGGGCTCTATAAAGGATTTAGGGGTTTTATATGTTTAATGGATAAATAGAACTTTTATGAGGAAGCTCCCATAGCCTTCTGGTCTGTTAGGATTTTAATGACTTCATATAAACGTTATTCTTCCTTTGTAAAATCTTCATTAGCGTAGTTTCTGGGCACTGTTTATGAGTACACTTTGCGGGTTTTGATGGGTTCGTTAGGAGAGGTATTAGTTGTTTTGATTAGGAGTGCATACGATTTATTAACACTTACGACACACTATATTTCTTGACAGCCCGTGCTATGAAACGGTGAACAAATCTTGCCAAAGAAGAAACAGCAGAAACAACAACCAAAGGAGAGAATCCAAATCCCCCTAAAGGGGAAAATGGAGAAGAAAACAACAGTGTTCCGGGAAGTCTACCCGGTAGAGGAACCCTATGTTTATGTAGCCATAGTAAAGGAAAAGGGAACCCAAAAAATAAAATATGAAGTGATTGAGCCAACGCTTCTTGAAGAGGAAAGAAAACAGCTCAATGAAATTAAGAGGATATTGATAGAAGAGTTAGATGTAAACTTAAAGGAAATTGAAACAAAGGAGAAGGCGAGAGAATATCTAAGAAGAAAATTTCTCAAAATAGTGAAAGATTACAGGTTGAAGATACCGCCTAGCTCTATTGACAAGCTCTTATACTATCTAATTCGCGATTTCATTGGATACGGAAAGATTGATCCATTAATGAAAGACCATTTGATAGAGGACATATCAGCTGACGGCGTGAACATCCCCATTTACGTATGGCATCGAATATACGAGTCCATGCCTACCAACGTGAAATTTGAAAGTGAAGAAGAACTTAACTCCTTCATCATACGTTTAGCTTATTTAGCTGGAAAAAACATTTCCTTGGCATCACCCATTTTAGATGCTTCCCTTCCAGACGGAAGCCGAATACAGCTTACCTACGGGAATGAGATAACTCGACGCGGCTCAACGTTCACCATAAGAAGGTTCAGAGTTGACCCACTTACCATATCTGATTTAATAGCATTTAATACTCTTTCCTCGGAGATGGCCGCCTACCTCTGGTACATTATAGAAAACCGGGCTTCGATTATAGTGGCTGGCGGAGTAGCCTCCGGAAAAACAACCATGTTAAACTGCCTCTCCATGTTCATCAAACCCGAAATGAAAGTTGTAAGTGTAGAGGATAC
>MTLR01000011.1 GCA_002010925.1 Candidatus Bathyarchaeota archaeon JdFR-04 | reverse complement strand
CGGGCAGACATCATTCAGACGCTTTATGACCGCAAATACATAAAAGACGAACGTATAGTCGTCACGGGCTTGGGGTTCGACGTAATCGAGCTCTTGGAAAGGCATTGTCCAACCGTTGTTTCCGTCGAGCTGACAAGAGAACTGGAAGAGGAGATGGAGAAGATCCAACAAGGACAACAAAAACGGGAAGCCGTAATCGTCGAAGCTGTGGAGCTACTCAAACCTACACTGAAAAAACTGAAGCAAATGGAACAGTCCATCGGCGAAGCACTAAGCAATGCAATACGGAAAGCTCGAATAGAGGAAAGAATGGTAGGCGACTGTCCAAGCTGCGGCACTGGCAAACTAATGATACTTTACTCGAGGAAAACCGGAAAACGCTTCATAGGATGTACCAACTACTTCAAAGGAAAATGCAAAACATCCTTCCCACTCCCCCAACGTGGAACCCTAAAACCGTTAGGTAAGCCCTGTAGGGCATGTGATTGGCCCACAATCCAAGTGCGAATGAAAGGACGGAGACCTTGGAATTTATGCTTTAACCCCGAATGTCCGCTTATAGAGGAGAGGAGACAACGTCTTGAAATGCAAAATATGCGAAAGAGAAGCGGTAAATAACAAATTCTGCGAACTCCACGGGAAAGCTCATCAAAATCTCGTGGAAAAATATGAGGCTTGGAAGAAGGCCTTAGACATTTCATGGAAGGAATACTTAAATGAGATTGTGAAGAATTCCCTTACTGGGGAATGGGCTAAAGAAGTAGCCCAACACCTATTGGAAAACGAAGGTAAATAACATGGGTCGAATCAAAAGAAAGATATCATCACTATCCTATTACCTTCAGAAAACTTACTGGAAAATTTCCACAGCCAAACCATCTCTACTAATAACATCCATAACAATTGTCGGCCTCGCCGTCTTTCTGCTCGCAGGCGGCATATTCAGCGTCCTCGAATCTATAAAGTATCCCGTGGCTTTGTACACTGGCGGAAGGTTCCTCTTCTTTTACCCAAGCTTAAACGAGCAGATACTTAGCGAAGGAGTTTTAGTGACAATGCTTTATGCTTTAGGAGTTACTGGTTTAGCGATTATGTATCAAAGCACAAAATATGCGTATAAACCGCGACAAGCATATTTGACGTTGTTTCTCGGCGTTTCACTCTTCTTAATTGCCTATGCCTTAATTGAATATTTGCTCACTTCAAAGCTGACTTTCAGGTTCCAAACTTAATTTTCCCATTTTCAATTATGACTTTTCCATCCATTTTTAACGTTGGTTTTAGTAACATCCCATCCAAGTGAATTCTGCTTTTATTCCGTCCACCGGGAAAGGATGTGTTGTCTCCTAGAGCTACATGAACTGTTCCTAAAACTTTTTCATCTTCTAAAACTTCACCTGTTAATCTGGCTTTTCGATTGGTTCCGATGCCAAGTTCCGCAATATTGAAGGCGTTTTCATCAGCTCCATCCAGTATGTTTTTCAGCTTTAACGCATCAGCACCAGCAAAGTTTATTGCTCTTCCGTTTTCTATGACGATTTTCACAGGGGTCCTAACTATTTCGCCCATGTGATCAATGACTAGAATTCCTTGGGCCGCGTTTTCTACAGGCGCTAGGCACGCTTCTCCTGCTGGTAAATTCCCCCAATCGCCTGGGTTATGGTATAACCCTATGTCCCTAATGGGTTTCCTTCCCTCTATGATCATTTTTAGGTTAGTTCCAGAGGGTGTAGTTATCTCTACCTCACGGGTTTTTTCCAGCATGAGGGCAAGTTTGTTGGTGAGTTCAGCTATCTCCGTATAGTTGGCTGTCAATCCTCCTATGCTCATCATATCTTCGGTTATCCCAGGCATACTTGCTATCCTCGCACCTCTTTTAGACGCCTCCCTACGGGCATCTGTGTGAGATAGAGACCTTGACGTAGGAATGAAAACTACGTCAGCGGCTTTCATGGCTTCTCTAATAGTTTTTGGCGGTTCCTCACCGTGGCTTTCAGCTGGCTTCATAATTGAAACCGTTGTTTGAGCTCCAGTCATAGCAGAAGCATAGGCTAACGCTTCAGCTATCCGAAGTTTCCGAGTATCCGTTACCACAAGCACCGTTTCATCAGATTTAACGTTCATACAAACCTTTACTGCAGTCCAAGCGCCCTTCATTACAGAAAGATTGTTTAACATCCAATTCACCAGGGTTTGTCCTTTACGCCTAAAATATACGCAAATGTATTCGTTAAAAAATGTATGGGAACTGTGAGCACGAGAGCTGTTAGAAAAATATCCCACGAGGGAGAAGTGAAAGCAAAGGCGAAGAGAAAGGCTCCGAAAACGAAGTCAGTCTGATCTACTATGGGCAGGGATGCCCCTGGAGAAAGCCCAACGCGGCGTTTAATAAAAGAGCCAATTAAATCGCCGGTTAAGGCGCCCAAAGCGAGAAAAAAACCATAGAAAATTGGATACTGCCCAAAAAGAAGATGTTCCCCAACCCCAACCAAGCTTCCCAACAACAACCCTGTGAAAAAACCCCTAAACGTTTTGTTCTTACCAAAAACTGGTTTTCCATCAAGAAATCTCTCTCCAAAATCCAAAGGTTTTCCCCCTCCAAAAAGGACGGGTGCTGCATTCGCACAGTAAGCTGGGAAGATGAACTTCAACGCTTCAACGACTAGTAGAATTATCGGTTCAACTATCATTAAACTATCTCCTACAAAGTGCGCTCAATCAGTCCCTCTTTGCTTATTTCTACGTAACACTGAAAGGAACGCTTACTTGACGATTTCTCAACAAGAAGCTTGATGAAGCCATGTTTCATGGTGTGTTTTAGGGCGATCACGGTGTCCGACCAGAACTTCAACACTCTGGTAGCCACAGGCTCTAGTATGATGGTGTTCTGACCGAAAAACGTATGAACTTGGCCTGTCATTAACACCGGAACCTTTCTCGCTTTAGCTATTTGCGCTAACCTCCCCAACTGCCTATTCAACTCTCTGTTAAGCCTGAACGCTTGTCTATTCGTTTGACCTAATTCTGCACGATAAAGAGAAGTAACGGTATCCAGCACGATCAATCCAATCTTCTCCGTCAAATAGTCTTCAAGCTGATCTATAGCTAAAGCCTGCTCTTCAAAATTGTTAGGTTTCACGAGAAGTATACGTTCAGCCACATCCTCGATATCACTAGAGGCTATTTGCGCCAGTCTTTTCGTCGAGAAAGTTCCATCCGCGTCAATAAACATTACCTTATGCCCCATCCTGCAACAGTTAACAGTACATTGAACCGCAAAAGTGGTCTTACCAACTTCCGCCTCGCCGTAAACCAGCACAACCTCTCCACTCTTTATCCCTCCCCCTAGAAACCTGTCGAGTCCACGACATCCCGTTGGAATCGCACGTAACAAAGGCATCTGCATCAAAGCGAATATAAATGTGGACATTAAATATTTTGCTTTAGTAACCCATTTATAACGAAAGGAAAAACATTATGAAAGCCGAGATAGCGCTTGCAACGGTTTCAGGAAAAGCCTATTACTTACTAGTGAACGAACTCAAAAAGAAGCGAATTCCCTTCCTAAACTTAAAGCCAGACGACCCCGTCCCATTAGAAGTAAAAGTAGTTATCACAACCAAGAAAGAAAGGTCAAAAGTAAACCATAATAACGTTCTCATTTTCGAGGAAAACACTGATCCATCACTGATTGTGAACGAAGCTATTCGAATAATCCGGGGAAAACAGAACTACGAAAAGGTATCAATAGGAATCGACCCAGGCGAGGTTTTCGGAATTGCAGTCGTCGCGGATGGAACCGTTATAGAAACCCAAAACAGTTTCAGCTTAAGCGAAACCGTCAAAAAAGTATCCAAGATCGTAAATCAACTCACAAACAAACAATCATCGATAACAGTTAAAATCGGCGACGGAGTCCCAAAATACAAAGAAATCCTTTTACACATGTTAGACGAAAAATTACCAGAAAAGGTAGTTCTAGAATCAGTCCGCGAAACAGGAACAAGTCGCCCGCCAGCCAAAGCCAAACATAGAAGAGGAATACGAGACATGATGTCAGCCATAAAAATCGCAAACAGAACAGGACAAAAATTCCAAAGGAGGACACTACGCCGTGAATAAATCCCTCCAAAAAGGAAAATCCCTTCTAGTTGATGGGCCAGCATCAATAAATATAACCTCAGGAACAGCCGAAATCTTCGGAGCTGTCCTAAAAGAAGGAAGGAAAATACTTGTAAGAAGCGGAAAACGTCTTCCATTGGAAGCAAAAACTCGTCTAACAATGCACCTTATGCTCGGCGAAGGGGCAAAAACAGAAGAAGTTGAAGGAAGCACCATCCCTAACTCTTGGGTGGACGCTCAAAAAGAAATTCTTGCAATGGAAAGAGAAATCTCCACCATCGTGATTTTAGGCGGGGTAGACTCAGGCAAGACAAGCCTATGCACTTACCTCTGTAATAAACTTCTAGAAAATAAAAAACAAGTAGCAATAATTGACGGCGATCTAGGGCAATCCGACATCGGGCCGCCTTCCACCGTGGGCTACGCCATAATCAGGAGGCCAATAATAGATATATTCAGTGTGAAAGCTGAAAACTGCTATTTCATTGGCTTTACGACGCCCAGCAAAGCCCGAAACAAAGTGATTCAACGTTTAACAGAAATTAAAAGTGAGATTTCAAAAAATCCTGTTAACTGTATTATCGTGAACACGGATGGATGGGTTAACGGTGAAGAAGCCTTAGAATACAAAGTTCAGCTCGTGGAGAAGTTGGACGCCGACTTAGTGATAGGGCTTGAACACGAGGATCAGCTGAAACATATTTTGGATGAGATCAAGTCGAGAAAAACGCTGATATGCAACCCCTCGCCCTACATCAGGAAGCGAGACCGAGAACAACGGAAGCACCTACGGGAACTAAGCTACAAGAAACACTTAAAAAATGCTAAAGTAAGATCCCTTCCGCTAAGCTGGATAACTATCAAAGGCGCCCCATTAACCTTCGCAGAAACCCACCATAACATCCAACAACTGAGAGAGCTTCAAAACGCTTTGGGAGTTAGGATATTCCATTACGAGGAGAATCGAGACAAAATATCCGTAGTAATCGGAAAAAGTCAATGGATTGAAGAAGAACGAGTCCTAAAGTTCGAAGAAACAACCAATAAGAGACTAGAAATTCTAAGAGAAGGGTTTGAAGAGGGATTCTTGGTCGCCCTCGAGGATGCGCGAAATAGCTTCTTGGGGATAGGTGTAATTCGCGGAGTAAACTATAAACGTAAAACTATAAAGATATACACGCCAGTAACCGGCGAAATAGCAACAGTTCACGTAGGACAGATAAGGCTTGACAGAGAGCTAAGAGAAATAACTTCTCCCCCTTACATCGCTAATTTCGAGGCTGAAAGAACTTTTTAAGCTCTTTACCTATCAACTGTCTCTCGTCTGGCAAAACCTTCAAGCTCCGTCTAATCCATGATGGAAGAAAACGTTGACAATAACGGGTAGAAAACCTATAGTCAAGGAATATTATTGCTCCTTTATCGTTAAGCCTCCTCACCGGTCTGCCAGCCGCCTGAGCTGCCTTTTTCATAGCTGGTAGAACATAACCGTATTCTCTTCCATATCCAGGAAAACACCTTTCAAAATACTCTATTTGCGCTTGAACTTTTGGCGTAGGTTCTGCATATGGAACACCAACTATAAGAACGGAGTTCATCTGGTCGCCTGGATAATCTACACCCTCTGAAGACCTTCCCCCCTGAACTCCTAACAAAACAGCTCCACCCCTTTTCGCATAGGATTTGAACTGGCTGATTAACCGGGCATTTTCCCTCGAACGCATTTTTCTACGTTCATAAAATAACGGTTTATCCAAAAAATCTTGAAGTCCGACTTTTAGCAAAGCTTCTAAAACCTCATAGGACGCCGTGAAAACTCCAACGTTTGCCGGAGTATAACGCACAGCCTCAGCTATACGTTCCACAATTTTTCTATACATATCTTCAGTTCTTCTAGTCATAGCTGTTGTTACCCCTCGGCATACCAGTGCCAAGATATTTTCCTCAGGAAAAGGTGGCGGAATAACCGTTTTTACACTATTCCCCGTCAATTGTGTTATTCTCGCATAAGCATCTAAAGGTTGAAGCGTTCCAGACATTACCACACTGCAGTACACAGATGAGAAAACTGGCATAGTTATCTTTGAAGGATCCAGAGCCACAATCTCCAGCTTAATTGAAGCGGTTCCAGTTCTGGTTATATACCTAGTTAGAGTGTGGAC
>MTLR01000086.1 GCA_002010925.1 Candidatus Bathyarchaeota archaeon JdFR-04 | reverse complement strand
TTTATTTTCCTTAACACTCATTAAATGAATGGAAGGAGAAAACTTGCCCATCCATGCAGAACTTTTATGCGTCGGAAATGAACTTCTCATAGGAAAAACTTTAAACACAAACGCACAGTGGTTAGCTAAACGCCTAACCACGCTTGGATTAGAGGTTAAACGCATAACGACAATAGGCGACAACATAGAAGAAATAGCCGAAACTCTAAAGGAAGCCCTGCAACGAAAGCCGAAAATTCTAATAACTACTGGAGGACTCGGCCCAACCTTCGACGACAAAACCTTAGAGGGAATAGCCAAAGCCTTAAACCGTAGCCTCGAAATTAACCAAGAAGCCTACAAAATGGTGGAAGAAAAATACCGAACCTACGTTAAGGAAGGGAAGATCGAGAAGTTCGAGTTAACCCCTCATCGGGTTAAGATGGCTAAACTTCCGGAAGACAGCAAGCCGTTACCCAATCCAATTGGAACAGCGCCCGGCGTGCTCCTAAGACACAAGGATACCCTTATAATCGCTTTACCAGGAGTCCCCTCAGAAATGAAAGCTATATTCGATGAATCAGTTGCCGCCCTTGTGAGGAAACAAGCCCAGAATGTAACATTTTTCGAAACAAGCATTTACGTTGACGGAATCGTAGAGTCGGAAATTGCACCTTTAATAGACGAAGTAATGAGGGACAATCCATACGTCTACATCAAATCGCACCCAAAAGGCGTCAAGAAAAAACCTCACATTGAGATTCACCTCTCAACCACAGCTAAGGATTCCACTACTGCTAAGAAACGCATAACCAAAACTTTAATGCAGATATCTGACCTCATACGAGTAAAAGGCGGCAAAACTCGAGTTCCGAAACGAGTTAAACAGGAAGGATGAGGAGAGCTAGACACTGAATTTCTAATTAACTGAAAATCTGTTCCGAGCAATCCGAAAACTCAAATATCCCCATTAGTTTAACTCTTTGTTGAGGAAGAATGAAAAGCAGAGTTAATTTAGCATGTTTTATGCTGGCTACAACTATAGCTGGATTAATATCCGTTACTTTCCCTCAAACGCTTACAACACAGACGCAAACGCAAGGTTTTTTCGAACAATTTGGACCTAGACTTAACACTGTTCTAATAAAAATTTATGAAAATACATCAAGAGTTTTAGAGGGGATTGAGAACGGTGAAGTGGATATTGCAAACTGGAACATACCTCCGGAGCTCGTTGAAAAATGGTCAAAGCCGCCTTACAACGAAACCATAGCTATTGAGAAGTACCCGGAGGCTGGAGCTTACTTTTTGGATATTAATAATAACGAGACAGTATCGGCTTTTGGAAGTTGGCGCTCGCCAACCAGCTATTTAGAATTTAGACATGCAATTGCCCATTTAGTGAATAAGACAAAGATCATTGAAGAAGTTCTCAAAGGCTATGGTCTGCCCTTACATACACCAGTGATGCCGTGGACAGAGTGGTTTAACCCCGAAATTGACTCCCATCCCTATGATCCCATGGAGGCCGCGGCAATATTGGATGCCTCTGGCTTTGTTCAGGGAACAACTCCAAACCCGTATTACGATCCTTCAAAACCTGGCTCAGCCCAGTACATACGCGTTTATCCGCCTGGTCACGAAAAGTCTGGACAAAACCTCGACCCATTAATTTTCTATGTGCGACATGACCATGATGCAAGAAACCAAACGGGCCACATAATTCAGGATGAGCTTTTAAGTATGGGGATCCCCGTGGAGATACCTGGCCCCGTCAGCATCCAAGAGATCTTCGAGAAAGTAATGGTAAATCATGAGTATCATCTTTATACGGGTGGATGGAGGCTAACAGCTAACCCAGACTACATGTATGCACTTTATCATTCCGAAATGTACTGGACTCCGGGCTTCTGCTACAATTACAACCATGTTAGTGATGAAGAGTTGGATTATTGGCTTGAGATGCTCTCTTGGGCAAAGGATAAAAAAACAGCTTTAAACGCGAGCATTAATGCGCAGCGAAGACTCGCAGAAATTGTTGGAACAATTCCGTTATGGTGTCCATTATACGCAAAGGCTTACCGAAAAACCAGCGAGAGAGCCCCAACAGGATGGACTGGAATAGTTAACGAAAACGGAGTTGGGGTTGATAGTTGGTGGAGCTTCCTAAACGCTCATCCCCAAGATCAGGGGCAAGGCGAAACGATTGTTTACGGCTTTCACAGCGACATTATGAAGCTTAACCCTGTATATTCTTGGTGGCATGTAGACTGGCAAGTTCTCGATAAGATTTATGAGCCCCTCTTAAGATACAACCCATACACTAATTCTTATATTCCATGGCTTGTCAAAGGATGGAGAATAGAACATTACGAAGCCTACCCAGGGCTGGCTGTAACCTTTTACTTACGTGAAAACGTTTACTGGCACGACGGAGCACCATTCACTTCGGAAGATGTAAAATTTACCATGGAGTTTCCAACAGAAGAACTAAGCCCCATATGGTCTAACTGGCTTCGGCCATTTGTGGACATAGACACGCCGGATCAATACACAGTAACATTTCATGTTGAGGAGGAAGTTTTCAGCCTCTGGTGGATTTACAACATAGGTAGCGTAATAATCCTCCCAAAGCATATTTGGAAGGACATTCCCATGGAAGAACGTTACGGGTTTGCTCCTGACCCTGACCTAATAGGAACAGGCCCCTACAGATTCGTGGAATATGTAAATGGAAGCCACATCTCGCTTGAGGCCAACATGGAATATTTTAGATACTGCCCGATACAAACCGAAATACAGGTTGAAAAACGTCTATTCGATCCGAACACTTCCATTAATTACACCGTTTTAATTACTAACACCTTTACTGACGAGTATGTAGAAAACACTGTTTATATCTATTTTAACGCCACCCTTGTTGACTCACAGACCCTAACGGTACCTCCACTTTCCAGCATAGAACTTGGACCATATAGTACTTCTCCGCTAGGTTGCGGATGCTATCAAATAAAGGTGAAACACTCCTCAGACGAGTATTTGAACAGAACCTGCGTTTTAACCTACGAGTTCTGGGTAACAATTCGCGAGGACATAACTAAAGATTACAACGTTGACATAACCGATGTCGCGTTAGCTGCCATAGCGTTCGGGACATCCCCCGGACATTTCCGTTGGAATGTCGTCGCCGATGTTAGCGATGATTGGAAAGTCGACATAAGCGATATAGCTGTTATAGCCGCTAAATTCGGTTGGTCAAAATAGCACCTTTCTGCTTCCTTATTTTTGGAATGGGATAAAAGTTTATTTGGGTAGTGAAAACAACTAACTGAGAGAAACTTAGCAGTCGAAGAAAGGGGGAACTGGAACGTTTATTGTTTTTGTTATAGGAACGGCCGGATCTGGAAAATCTCTGCTCACCTCAGCTTTCTGTGAATGGTTAAAAATGGCAAAACAAGACGTCATCGCAGTGAACCTTGATCCTGGAGCTTTCAGGCTTCCATATGTACCTGATATAGATATACGGAACTATGTGAAGGTTGAAGTTATAATGGAGGAATACAGCTTAGGCCCAAATGGTGCTTTGATTATGGCTGCAGATTTGATTGCTGATGAAGTTGAAAAGCTTTCGGGGGAAATTGAAGATTTAAAACCTGACGTTGTACTAATCGACACTCCTGGGCAGATGGAGCTTTTTGCCTTTCGAGCTAGCGGCCCTTATATAGTTCATGAGTTAACCCCTAAAGAGCCTAAAGCACTTTTATACCTTTTTGACTCCGTTTTCTCGTCTAATCCCTTAAATTATGTTTCGAACCTCTTCTTGTCAGCAGCGGTATATAACCGGTTTTTCGTTCCTCAGGTGCACGTCTTGTCGAAGTGTGACCTCGTGCCAAGGGGGGAAGTGAACCGCATTGTGGACTGGTCCGCAAAGCCTAAAATGCTCGAAGAGGCCATAGAAGAAAAGCTTGAGGGGACCAAACGTTTGCTCAGCCGGAACATGATGCGAGCGATATATCAGCTTGGACTCCGATTCCTTCTGATTCCTGTTTCGGCGAAGACAAACGAGGGAATGATAAACCTAAATATGGCTTTAGAAAGGATTCTGGCGGCGGGAAATAAATACACTTACTAAATTTTATTAACAGTCGTTTAGCAATGTCCACGCAGCCGCCAAGACGCCGTATTCTGCCTTTTCCCAAGTGTCCGCAAACCCAATAATTATCACATCGTTTTCTTTTGGAGTGAGAAGGCTCATTATCTGTCTGTGCGCTTTAGGGTAAACTCTTGCCATATCCTGGTTTACCCCGGGTATAATAAGCCTTCCATCCATGCAGACAAGTGTTACTGCTCCCTTAGCGCCACAAAAAATTGCAGCGTCCCGCTGTTCCATCCCATGGCTAACCTTGCTTCTCCTGTTTTTTACCAATAACACGACATTATGCTCTGCGAGAGTTAACTCATTTTTCTTGAGAAGAATTTTTCGCTTAAACACCGCTCGGTATTGTTTCCAAAGTTTTTCTCCCTTCTTGGTAAGACGACACCCAGTCCTTGAAGCGGTAATTATTTGTGCTTCTTTAAGACGATTCAATAAAGTCCTAGTGGCGCCCTCGCCGAGCTTCAATTTTTCCGAAAGCTTCAGGCGGCCAAGAGACTCTTCAGCAATCAGTTCCAGAGCACGTAGCAGATGGAAAATAGAGAAGGACGGTGCTGGACCGGGGGCTTTCACTGTCAATATTTTTTCGAATTTATCTTTTATTTCCATCGCTACTTCACTGTTGATTAGAATAGAATATTTAGCAGAACTTTTGTAATTAGGATTTTTGTTAGAGAAAGAAAATATTAGTGATTGTTATTGTGGTTTTCGAGCGAAGTATTGTTTGACTATTCCGGCTGTTAGAGTTATAAGGCCTACAGCGAGTAGATATAGCAGTGGAAATATGAATACGGACAATAGTTGTTCATAGCGTATTCCTTGAGGCAACTGAGGTGTGAAGAAGAGGGCAACCCATAATACAATAAACGTACATAGACACCCGAGGCCTAAGCCAACGGATAATCCGTGAACGAAACCTGTGCTGTCTATAGACTGGTCTGGCCTTTGGGGTTGTGGTTTTTCCTTTTCCTGTTCTTGCTGGGCTTGTTCTTGCTCCTGAGGAGCTGGTCCTTGAGGGATCTGCTCTTGTGGGGTTTGCTCTTGCTGTGTTTGTTCTTGTTGGGACTCCTCTTCCTCCAAGGGAAGTGGTGCTTCTTCGACGATTTCTTCTATTATTTCCATTTCTTCTATGGCTTCCATTAAGGCTCACCTCTTAAGCATTTTTCTGTATTTATGGTTAGTTAATAAAACTATTCAATCTTGGATTCAACTTCAGAATATAGATTTATGCTTAAGTTTTATCTCCAGTCAGAAGAGCTATCTATCCATAAACCTTTGAGGCTAACTGGTCAACCGCTGCTTTAACCTTGTTCCACTCATCAACGCTTCTTATATGAAATTTATGTTTACGTTTCCACGTTCCATTCCTAAACTGCCATAAATACATGGCTATAGAGCGTCTCCCAAAGGACTCAATCACAACTATGGCTTCCCACCACTTGTCATTCTTAAAGATAGTGACGTAATCAACTACTTTGTAGAAGTCGGAGAGAGGCAATTTCTCGCTCATTTCAATTTTTTCCCTTCTACAAACAGATGTTCATGTCAGGCTTTTAAAGTTTTGACAAATAAAAATTTAAAAACAAAAGCTTCCATTCTCCATGACTCTCTTCACGGACCCATCCCTTTTTGATATTCTAACACTTGGATGGGACATTAGCAAATCTACATGATTCTTAGAAGGGTTCTTGCCTTGCGGCATGTCAAGATTATTGCCAAAAGCCACATGTACTGTTCCAAAAATCTTCTCAGCTTCCAAGAACTCTTTAGTTAGTCTCGCTTTCGGATTTATTCCAAAAGCGAACTCACCTACAACGTTTGACCAATCATCCGTCATAAACACCTTTTCCAATCTTTTAACAATCTCCTCGTTCTCGGAGAAAACTTCTTTGACTCTTCCACTCTGCACATCCAGCGTTACCGGTTCACTTATTGGGCCTATTCCACCTATTGCTACGTCACACACTAGCGTCCCTCGCATGGAGTTTTCCACCGGGGCGACTATTACTTCGCCTGTGGGAAGATTCATCCATTTCATCGTTTTCCAGTCCAGTTGAGTATCGGTGAAGAAGGGACGACCTTCCACGTTTAGGTGTAGGTTGGTTCCGGCGGGTGTTGAGATTTCCACCTTAATAGTATCGGAGAGAGTTTGGATTAACCT
>MTLR01000117.1 GCA_002010925.1 Candidatus Bathyarchaeota archaeon JdFR-04 | reverse complement strand
TCCACGGTTAAACATTGAGCTCCACAGCCACCTCGAGTTGCTGGCCCCATACAGATTATCCCTTGTTCGAGTAGACATTTCTCAGGATCAGGGGTTATTTCGTAAACGCGGTATATTATAGAGATTTCTTTTGATTCTTTCTTTTTGGGGCATTCGTCACATACGGATTTTAGAGGCGCTAAAACTGATCCTTTTGGTGGAAGCTCATTTTTGGCTATGGCTTCTACTGCCTTTAAGATTAGATCAACCGGGGGTGGACAGCCAGGCAGATAATAATCCACTTCAACTGTTTGGTCAAGAGTTTTTACAGTGTCATAGAATTCAGGAAGAGTTAATACGCCTTCCTTTACTTGGGTTTTAGTTTGAGGTAAGGTTTTGTTCGGGTTTACCGTGGACTCGTTTTCTAGGTAGGCTCTCTCGAAGATTTCTTTACGGTTGTGAAGATTTGCTAGTCCAGGTATACATCCTTCGTGCGCGCATGAGCCAAAAGCCACAAGCACCTTTGATTTGCGTCGTAAAAGCTTTGCCATGAATTCTTGTTCTTCAGTTCTTATGGCTCCATTAAAAAAGCAAACGTCTATGTATTTGTCAGGCATAGCTTCAACATCTTTATATTTGATATCCATGGCTACAGGCCAGAAAACTATGTCAGCGATTTCTATAACGTCTAGGATTTTCTCGTCTATGTCGAGAACGGCTATTTCGCATCCTCCGCAGCTTGCAGCCCAGTAGAAGGCGAATTTTAGCTTTTCCTTGCTCAATTTTTTAACTCCCTTGGAAGCCAAGCTGTTTGAGGAGTTCAGTGGGCTTCACTCTCAACTCACGGAAGCCCAATTCTTCGGGAGGCATCCCTAGGGCAAGTCCTAGAAGCTGTGGATAATGAAGGGTTGGGATGCCGAATTTTTCGTTGAACATCCTTTCTATCCTTATCTGGTTGGTGTCAAACATCATATGGCAAAAGGGACAGATAGTGATTAATGCTTGGGCGCCCACATCCCTTATGTGGGCGAGTTTTTCTTTGGTAAGTTGCAGTGGGATTCGATCGTTCACTCCGGCTACGGGCGCCCCACAACATTGGCTTTCATCCATATAGTCTAGACACTCAGCTCCGGTGACTTCGATAAGCGTCTTTAGGATTTTTGGATCTTCAGGGTCGTCGAAACCCATGTATTCTTTTGGACGTAAAACGTGGCATCCGTTATGTTCTGCAACCTTGATTCCTTTTAGAGGCTTCTTTACTAAAGTTTTAATTTTCTCTAATCCAACATCCTCGTTTAATACTTGAATCAAATGTTTAACGTCTATTGTTCCTTTGAATTCTAAACCGTCTTCCTTCAAATGCTTATTAATTTCTTCTCTGAGGTTTTTGTCGTTTTTTAGCATCGTATTTACCTTTTTCAGGGCTCCAGTGCATCCTGGACATAAAGCCATGATGTTTAGGCCTTTCCTTTCTGCCATGCAAAGGTTTCTAGCCGCCAATAGCAACATCATTTCGTGACTTATCGGGTCCATAGGCACTCCGCAACAATTAAACTCAGGCATTTCTTCGAGTTTTACGCCTAGTTTTTCCATTACCTTTCGTGTAGAAAGTTCATAGGCAGATACTCGGTAGGGTATGGCACATCCTAAGAAGATTAGGTATTTGATTTCGCCTTGAGTTTCGGCCATTTCACTCACCCCTTTTTTCCAGCAATTTTTTGAGCTCTATTCCATGGAGGATTTTGGCTAGTGATTCAGGGTTGCCCTTTGGCAGTGGAGGCAAACCTATCTGCTCCCGCTTTTTTATTCTCAGTTCAGGAATTCGGTAGGCGTAGCCATTGTCTAATATGCTTGAGGCAAGTTCCTTGAATACCGGCGGGACATACCCCTCTTTTATTGCTAGGTTTTTTAGTATGCGTATAACGTCGGCGACTTTGACGCCTTGAGGGCAACGGTCTGTACAAGTGAAGCAAGCGGCACAAAGCCATAAAGTTTCACTTTTCAAAATCCGCTCTTTGAGTCCTAATTGTGTCATCCGTATTAACTGTCTAGGACGGTAAGAATCGCTGTATCGTGCCACTGGACAGTCGGATGTACATGTTCCACACTGAAAGCACATAAGAAGTTTTTCTCCGCCGTGCATCTGCGTTATTTCATATTTGAATTTTGGGTCTAGCTCTGAGGCTTTTATGATTTGTTTCCCCATTTTTTCTTGCCCGCTTTTATCTTGTTCGTTCATTTATTTCGCCTCTTCCGTTAACTTTAACGGGTTTGGACCCAATTTTTTTAATTCTTCAACCATTTCTTTTACTACCCTAGCGAATTTATCCCCTTCTGAAGCGGAAATCCACTCTATTCTTAGGCGTTCAGGCTCTATTCCGAATTGGGCGAGCACTCTTTTTAGTAACAAGGTTCTCCTCCAAGCTTTGAAATTTCCGCTTAGGTAGTGGCAATCAGAGGGTGGGTGGCATCCGCCTATGAGAACGCCGTCAGCCCCGTTTTTTAAGGCTTCGAGAACAAATAATGGGTCAACTCTTCCGCTGCACATTACACGGATTATCCGTATGTTTGGAGGATACTGAATACGGCTTATTCCAGCTAAGTCAGCTCCAGCATAGGCACACCAGTTGCATAGGAAACCGATGATTTTCGGTTCAAAATTTCCGGGTTCCATTCTATTCCACCAGCGCAGCTTTAATTTGTGCCAGAATTTGCTCTGTGGTGAAATAGTTCAAGTTAATTGCGTTAGTCGGGCATGCAGCGCCGCAGACGCCGCAGCTTTTGCATAGGGCTTCAACCACATATGCTACGAGCCTTTCATTTTCTTCTCTCATTTTAATGGCTCCATATTCACATAGATTTTCACAAATTCTGCAACCGCTACATAAATCTTCGTTTATAACAGCTACTGTTCCTTCAATTTCTAGCCTGGATTTAGATAGAATCTCTGCCGCGTGAGCTGCTGCAGCGTAGGCTTGAGTAATAGTTTCCTCGATGAATTTTGGTGAATGCGCCAAACCGCAGATAAACACTCCGGCCCGTGGAGTATCTACGTGACTAAGTTCCATCTTTGTTTCTAAGAAGAAGCCGTCCTGGGTTAGCGGAATTCCTAACATCTCGGCGAAATTGCGGTTATCTGTGTTTGCAACCGTGGCTGCGTTTAAAACTACCAAGTCAGGTTGGAGGGAGAACCATTGTTTGACAACTGGCTCCCAAGCTACAACCTTAAGTTCTCCATGCTCCAGTGAAACGCTAGGTTTGTGTTCATCCTCATAACATATGAATGTAACTCCTTTCTCCGAAGCTTTTCTGTAGTAGTCTTCATAGAAACCGAAGGTTCTAATGTCCTTGTAGAAAACATAAACCTCGGTTTCAGGGCTTAACTCCTTAATCTTCAAAGCATTCTTCACAGAATGCCCGCAACAAATCCTTGAACAGTTGGGATTGTCATTTGTTCTAGCGCCTACGCATTGAATCATAACCACGCTTTTCGCGTTAAATTCGCCCTTAGCTAGCTTTTGTTCTAATTCGCGTTGAGTTATAACCTTTGAGCTTTGACCATAAAGATATTCCGTTGGGTTATACTCTAAGGCTCCTGTGGCAAGGATCACGACGCCGTGTCGAATTTCCTTCGCCCCATCTTTATGCTTCAACAGAGTTTGGAAGTTCCCAACATGTCCGGAGATAGCAACTACTTCGCTGTTTAAATAAACGTGAATGTTTGGTGAGCTTGAAACCTTGCTGATAATATGCTTAAGCTCTTCCTGTGGATTCTCTTCCCCAAGCACATAATGAATATTACGTAGGTGGCCTCCTAGTTCTCCGCTTTTCTCTACTAAGTGCACTTCGAATCCTTGGTTAGCTAGCTCGAGAGCCGCAGTCATGCCTGCTAATCCTCCGCCAACAACCAGAGCCGTTGGGATAACATCAACAGCTGGTTTCAGAACTGGTGTCAATAATTTGGCCTTGGCTACGGCCAGTTGAACCAAACTCTTAGCTTTCTCGGTGGCTTTTTCGGGTTGTTCCAAATGTGTCCATGCACACTGTTCGCGCAGGTTGGCTATTTCTAGCAAGTAAACGTTTAAACCAGCCTCTTGCATAACTTCTAAGAATAAGTCCTCATGGGTTCTAGGAGTGCAGCCGCCGATTACAATGCGGTTTAGACCTTGTTCTCTGATTTTTTCAGCTATTTTGTTACGGGAATGCCGAGAACAAGCATAGAGAAAATGTTCAACTAAAACCACATTTGGTAGTTTACCCGCATACTCGGCAAGCTCATTCATGTTAACTACATTGCTTATGTTAACTCCACAATGGCATAAGAACACTCCTATCCGTGGTTCTTCTTGGGATAAGTCTCTTTCAACTTGGGGTTGTACGGGGGCTTGCTTACAGCTTTCTGAAGTATTAATCCTTGCAGTTTTAATAACTACGCCGCTGGCTTGCGTTACTGTTTCTGGAATATCTTTTGGTCTGGCGAAAGCTCCACAGACGAATATTCCAGGTTTAGAGGTTTCTATAGGGGAAAAAGTTTTAGTCATACAGAAACCATACTTGTTCAAATTTATACCTAAAATTTTAGCTAGACGTTCCACGTTCTTGGGTGGACACATACCGGTCGACAAAACTACAAGGTCAAACTCCTCGGTTCGGGGTTCCTCGTCGACAACATACTTCAACAATAGGTTATGTGTGTCAGGCGCCTCATCAACGCTTGCAACCCTAGACCTTACGAATCGTACTCCATACTTCTTCTTAGCCTGTTCATAATATAACTCATAATCTTTCCCTGAAGTTCGTATGTCCATGTAGAATATGGTGCACTGAACTGTAGGGTCGCGTTCCTTTGCAGCTATAGCCTCTTTGATTGCATACATACAACATACAGAAGAACAATAGATGTTTCCAAGCTGGGCATCCCTAGAGCCTACGCATTGAATGAAAGCTATCTTACGTGGGATACGTTGGTCATAGGGTCTCAACAACGTCCCGTTGTAAGGACCATAATCGCTGAGAATTCTTTCAAACTCTAAGCTGTTCACAACATTTGGGAATCTTCCATATCCATATTCAGTTTTCAACTTGGGGTCAAAAGGCGAAAAACCTAATGCTAAGACTATGGAGCTAACTTTCAACGTGAGCCTTTTTTCGGTTTCATTAAGGTTTATTGCGTCATATTCACAGACCTCAACGCAAGCTCCACATTTGGTGCAGGAGTTCATGTCAATAGCATATGTAACTGGAAAAGCTTGAGGATATTTTATGTATATGCTCTTCCTTTTGCTTAACCTCATGTTAAACTCGTCTGGAACCTCAACTGGACATTTCTCAACACAGGCTCCGCATCCATTACATTTTTCCTCATCCACATAGCGAGCTCTCCTCAAAACTGTAACCTCGAAATCGCCGGCTTCGCCTTGAAGCCCCTCAATTTCGGCGTTTGTTAGAACCTTAATGTTTGGATGTTGGCTCACTTGGGTCAATTTATCCATCAATGTACAGATTGAACAATCATTAATCGGAAAAATCTTATCAAGCTGAGCCATGGATCCGCCTATGCTAGTGGATTCGTCCAGCAAGTAAACCTTATGACCTAAATCCGCGAGTTCTAGGGAAGCTTGAATTCCAGCGATACCGCCGCCAACAACAAGAACTGAACTATGCACATTTTTTTCCATATTTGTCATCAACCCTAAGGCTGTGTCTTCACAAACTTTCGAAGCCTAGAAAAGTACTCAACCTCGCCCATAGTGTTTAGTAGCCGCTGTTCACCCTCAACAAAACCTAACTCCCGATATAACGCCTCGTTGCCTTTTAGCTGCCTTGGCAAGAAGCCTGTTCCAAGCGGTTTTTCCCGCGTCATATCTTCTCTAGCACAGACGCAATGGTTGATCTCAACGAAGTGGCAGACCCTTTTCCCGGGACAATGAGACTCATATCGAGAGGAACCCTCTGGAACAACGTCGCGGCGACAACCTCTAACATCCCAGTATTGAGACCACCTTTCCATACTAACACACCAAACTTGCGTCGTCGTCGAGAAACCAATCTTTAAAATAACTGGATACTTAAACTTACCGCTCAAAACCTGATCTCTAAATTGTTTCTTTTGGTAGGGAATATTTCTGGGTATACCACATAGAAATTACTGCATCTATTTAGAGGACTGTTGTTTTATTCCTTCAAAGTATTCTCTGATTCTAATTAGATCTTTCATCGTGTTCAGCGTTAGCCATTCTCCCTGATATTTAAGTCCCTTCAAATGTTTGGCTTTAGCTATTTCTCTCATCGCCCTCGGTTCAAAGTCTCCTTCGTCTGGAA
>MTLR01000174.1 GCA_002010925.1 Candidatus Bathyarchaeota archaeon JdFR-04 | reverse complement strand
TTTGGGTCTTCTAACGATGTTTCAATTGTTTCTTCAGCTCCTAAAACTATCCCTTGGGCACAGGAGATTCCCATTATGGTTGCTCCACGGTTAACTAATTCCATGGCGTATTCAACTTGAAATAGGCGCCCATCCGGCGAGAAAACAGTTATCGCACGGTCATAAGCGCCCGGAGCCGCAAACACTGACAATACCTTCACCTCAATACAATGGTTTCAACTATTTTACTGCCTTTCTGAATGTGATAACCAACCCTAAAAACCTTTTCGTATAACAACTCCCTAGTCCTTCTCTTCTCCCGGTAGGAGTTTCTTGGCGGCGTTTTTCTACTTTGTGAAAAGTTTATAAGCTAGCTTCTGCAAAATTTTGTTTTTGTCGAAAAGGTGATACTTAATGATCCTTCCACCTCGCGTAGTGTAACATCCGCTCTCTAGCCTAGCTTTATAATCTGCTGTCTGAAAGTGTCACCTTCGCGGGTGGTTTTTGTTGGGTTTACGTTATAAGATTAGGCAGGAATTCAGTTTCATTCGTGGTAATCTTGGCGTGTTAATAGCCAGCTGGATACTCATGAATCTGGTTGGAGGCATTCCATACACCTACTTCTCCCTTTACGTGGAAGAGCTGGGCGGAACTCCTTTCATAATAGGGATAATAAATTTCATGTCCTTTGCTGCCTTAGCTTCTGTTCAATTTTTAGGCGGCTATCTAGCTGATGTTTATGGGCGAAGATGGCTTATAGTTTCAATGACCTTCGGTGTAGCTCTTTCTAACCTAATCTTCGCCTTCGCTCCATCTTGGGAATACGTGATCATCGCAGTTCTCATCCAAAACTTGTGTCTAATCTACCAGCCAGCTCTTTCCGCAATTACCGCAGATTCGATTCCTCCTGAAAAGAGAGGAATAGGCTTTTCTCTTATAACGTTCCTTTCTAACACTGCATCACTTGCTTCGCCTTTAATTGCTGGAATGCTCTTCCTATATTACGGAACACTTAAAGGCGTTCAAATAGGCTTCATTCTAGTAACTGTTTTCTATTTTATAGCTGCTATCATCCGGGTTAAGCTTAAAGAAACCTTGGCTGATGCGAAAACTCAAAGAAAGGAATGGAAAGAGCTGTTAAGGGCTTATCCGCAAGCTGTGAGAGAAGGTTTTGCTGTGTGGCGACTTCTTCCTCGCTCCATGCTATTCCTTTTTATAATAAACATTATAGGAAGCTTTTCCTATGCTTTGATGGATGCATACTTGGTTCTTTATGCCACGAAATATCTAGGCGTAAAAGAGTTTGAATGGGCTATATTAATGGCTTGGCTGACCGCGGTAATGATATTTTCCTCTCTTCCCTCTGGGAAGTTGGTGGACAAGTATGGAAGGGCTAAGCCTTTGTTGGCTTCATGGCTTCTGTATGTTCCATTTCCTATTCTGTTTATTTATGGAAACTTGCCCATTCTTTATTCTCTTTTTTTCCTGTGGGGAGTAAGCAACTCTCTTTTTATGGCTAGCTATTCAGCTATAGAGGCTGATCTTGTTCCTAGGGAACTTCGTGGAAAGGAAGTTGGATGCAGCCAGTTTGTTACTTATATACTGATGGCGCTGGGCGGCTTAACTGGCGGTTTTCTCTACGAAAATGTTTCCCCGGCTTATCCTTTCCTCGTAGCTTTTCAGCTTGTGATAGTCTGTGTAATACTTCAAGTGTTATTTGTTAAGGAACCAAGTAAACGCCATGCCTAAGGTAAATTAACCTTAAATTAACCTTAATAACTAAAAGGATTCATTAGTTTTTATGAGGCTAAAACATTGCGATATTCAAGGTTAGCGGAGACCTATGAAAAGATAGAATCAACTACAAAAAGGCTTGAAATGACCGATTATCTCGTTGAACTCCTCAAGGAAACTCCTAAAGAAATTATAGATAAAGTCGTATACCTTACTCAAGGAAAGATCTACCCAGACTTTGTTGGGTTAGAAATTGGTGTGGCTGAAAAACTTGCGATAAAAGCAATTGCAAGGGCTGCTGGTAAACGAGAAAAAGAAATTGAAGAAGACCTGAAAACTAGCGGAGATATAGGCGAAACAGCTCAAAAGTTCATGGCTAAAAAAGCTCAGGCAACCCTATTTCAGCAGCCTCTAACTGTGGAAAAGGTCTACCAAACCCTTGAAAAAATGGCAAAAACCGTTGGAGCAGGCTCTATGGATATGAAACTTTCGCTTCTGGCAGGCTTACTTACTGCAGCTACCTCAAAAGAAGCTAAATACCTAATCCGCACAGTCACGGGGAATCTCCGCTTAGGCATAGCGGACATGACCGTTTTAGATGCTTTAGCCATAGCTTACGGAGGTGGAAAAGAGTCAAGATGCTACATTGAGAGAGCCTACAATATATCCTCTGACTTGGGGAAAGTAGCCAAAATTCTCGTTGAAAAAGGGTTGGAGGGCATCAAAAGGTTCGAGGTTTCAATTGGTAAGCCCATCCGCCCCATGTTGGCTGAAAGGCTCTCAACACCCGAAGAAATTCTAGAAAAGCTTGGAGGCAAATGTATTGCCGAATACAAATATGACGGCGAAAGAATTCAAACTCACAAAGACGGCGAAAAAATAACTCTGTTCTCCCGAAGACTTGAAAATATAAGTGATCAATATCCTGACGCTATTCAGTTAATCAGGCAAAGCGTAAAAGCTCAAACAGCTATTCTGGAAGCTGAATGTGTAGCCATTGACCCTGACACTGGTGAAATGCTTCCCTTCCAAGAACTCATGCACCGTCGGCGAAAATACGGGATAGCCAAAGCCATGGAAGAATATCCAATCGCCTTATACTTCTTTGACCTCCTTTACCTGAACGGAAAAGACCTAACCCTTCAACCATACCCCGTACGCCGCAGAAACCTCGAAGCAGTAATTCAACAAACCGAGAGAATTCGAATAGCCGAATACATAATAACTGATAATCCTGAAGAACTGGAAAAGTTTTTCTTAAAAGCCATAGAGGAAGGCTGCGAAGGACTCCTATGTAAGTCGATAGCCGGAGATTCCATATACCAAGCTGGCGCTAGGGGATGGCAATGGATAAAATATAAGCGGGATTACAAAAGCGAAATGACCGATACTGTTGATCTCGTTGTTGTCGGAGCCTTTCATGGCAGAGGAAGACGGGCAGGAACCTACGGTGCACTCTTATTAGCTGCCTACGACTCTGAAGAAGATTCGTTTAAAACTGTCTGCAAATGCGGTTCAGGCTTCACCGATGAAGACCTAGAGAAACTACCGAAGAAAATGAAGAAACATCAAATCCTGAAAAAACACCCACGAGTAATTTCAACAATCGAGGCAGACGTTTGGTTTGAACCTAAACAAGTCATTGAGGTAATAGGCGCTGAAATCACTCTCAGCCCAGTCCACACCTGCGCACTAAATATAATACGGGAAGGAAGCGGCCTCGCTATACGATTTCCTCGCTTTACTGGCAACTACCGTCCTGACAAAGCTGCAGAAGATGCCACGACAGTAAAAGAAATAATTGAAATGTATCAACGGCAACTTAAGAAATTTGAATAGCGCCCAATACTGTATTTTAAACGCAAATTTTGTCTGTAGCTGCTTTAAGTGATTTTGCCCTGAATCTTGAAATTGCGAATGCAATTATGATTCCAACAATAATCATGACAATAGAGGATATAACAATTATTGGAATTAGGTCCAATGCCCCTTCCTTCTCTGTTATGATTTGACAAATCTGCACAGTTTTATTTGCGGTAAACTGGAAGTATATGTATGTAAAGTTTTTTCCTTCGAATATGCGTGTTTCTAGGGTTTGGTTATTTAACTTAACTATCCAATCAGACACGGGCAAGTTTTGAGTTTTTAAAAGAGTGTTTGGGGCGTCTATACGGCAGAACCCTAGAGTTTCTTTATCCGCTTTAATTGTGAACTCAAGAATTTTGTCTTTTCCGTTAAACTTGAAACTTGAAATAGTGACGTTTGAAATAATTTTGATTGTTTGTTTCAATGTTTCATTTTCAAAAGTTAGGAACTCGTATGTTTTTCCAGTTAAAGGGAAGTTATCAACGTTATCTTCATTAAGCAGATAAGATATGTCTCCTATTGCATCATTATTGAAGTCTGTTCCCTTGTAATCATCCCAGTAATTTCCACCTCGGGGGTAGCCAGCATCCCAGAGGTTTCTGTCGTATTGGTCAACTTCCACATGTTGCTTATTTTTAATGAAATTGTTATGGAAAAAAGTGTTGTTAAGGGAGTCTTCTAATCGGACTCCGACTATGTTTCCCTCTATGGTGTTCCCTTCTATTCGGCAATTATTTGCGGATCGAAAGTAAATTCCTTCACCAAAATTGTTATAAATTGTTGAGTTGCGGACAATAACCTCTTCTGAGTAAACTAAAACTATTCCCTGCATGTTTCCAGTTAAATTCAAGTTTTCAACAATTACTCTGGATGAGTTAACTACGGCTACAAAACCAGCTTCTTCGGGAACTTTTATATCAGTCTCTCCAATTAGGTAGTAAATTGGTTTACCATTTATGGTATTGGTTCTCTCGATTGTATGTATAAAGTGAGAAAGTTCGTAGCCGCGAATTCCAAAATTATATAACCGGTTTCCATTTAAGCTGTTGTTTCTGAAAACGTTGCTGGTGGACTTATAGATATAAATTCCACCAGGCTGAAAGGCTACTATATTGTCTTCCAAAAATGTTCCCTTTGAATCCGTAAGGTAAACTCCGAAATTATTGTTTATAATAGAATTTTTTATAACGCTATTATCTGAGGAGTTTATAATTGAAATTCCATATGGGCTGTTTTTCTCTAAGTAATTTCTAATTATCTTATTGTAGCTGGAGTTTTCTATCCGAATTCCTTGACAAAGGTATGCTACATAATTTTCGTTTACATTATTATTTTTTGAACCATGAAGGTAAATGCCATAGGGCGTGTTGTAAATCACAGTGTTATTGCTTATTTCGTTGTTGTTCGATTTGTTAAGCGTTATGGCTGACTCATAGTTACGTTTAACGATATTTCCCTCTATTCGACTGTTATTTACATTTTCCAGAAATATCCCGAAGGAATTCATTGTAATGTTATTGTTAGCAATTGTAATATTTTGTGAGTTTTTAATCACTATTCCTCCATAAGGAGTCTGCAGGGCGCTGTTTAGTATCTTGAACCCTTCAATTACGACATCTTTCGCGTTTAGTATTTCTATGACTGTGCCTTTTCCCTTGCCATCAATGATTGTTTTTTCATGTCCATTTCCGAGTAATTTTAACGTTTTGTTTATTGTTAATCGTTCAACGAACATTCCTTCACCAACAAGAATAGTGTCCCCGGGCTGAGCAGCATCTATTGCCTCTTGTATTGTGGAGAAATCTGCCAAGCCACCGTTGCTTACGATTAGTTCTGAACCGCCAAAAGAAAGATTGAGTGCTAGCCTGAAAAGTGAGCACCAAAGAAGAAGCGATAAAATCGCCTGCAAAGTTTTTTTGGTTACATTTTTTCGTATATTCATTGTTATGAGAGTTCACTCTTCAGTTTGTTAAAGCTTTTTCTGTACAATACTTAACCGTAGCGTTTAGAACTTAACTCATTTTAATAAATTTATAAGGCATCGAGATTGAATTTAATTGTTAAAACTACTTTTGATGATAAGAAGGTTTTTAAAACTTCGATCCATTGATAATTAAGATGAAGACTTTACAACTGTTAATGAACATTCAACTGTTTACCTTACTTTTATTCCCAAATCTGATGTTTATTTCCATAGACGATGAGCAATCTTTCTCTTCATTGATAGTGGTTCCCGAGGATTATCCTACCATTCAGGAGGCGATTGACGCAGCTTCACCGGGGGATACGATTATAGTAAAACCGGGAACATATCGGGAATGTATCAAAATCAATAAACCTCTGAAAATTTTCGGCAGTGGAAATGGCTTGACGATTATTGAAAATGATGGGGGAAACACCGTGGAAATAGTTAAAGGAACATTTAACGTAACGCTGAAAGGTTTTACCATAACCGCCCCAACATTTTCTTGGGCTGCGGGCATATCTATCCGAGGCGTTCGAAATGTTATTTCTCAAAATGTCATACTTAACCATAAGTATGGAATCAGAATTTATGATTCCTATGGTAATGTACTCCGCAACAATTCCATGTGGTGGAATAGGTTTAACCTTTATGTTTGGGGGCTTTCTTTGTCTCATTTTTTACATGACATTGATTCCTCAAACAGGGTTAATGGAAAACCCGTTTATTACTTGTTAAATAAGCGAAACATTACAGTTCCCTCCGACGCAGGATATATAGCGATA
>MTLR01000169.1 GCA_002010925.1 Candidatus Bathyarchaeota archaeon JdFR-04 | reverse complement strand
GGTGATGGGGGTGGGGTTGGCGTTTTTGGGGTTGTGGCGTTTCTTATTATTAGGTGGGGTTGTAGAATAGAGTATGAGGTTTGCGCTTCTGTAGCTGTGACTTCCACCCGATCGTGCAGTTCCGCATAGTCAATTTTAACACTTGCCTCAGGTTCGCTTTCACATTTCAATTTTAGGCGTAGAGGACGCCCAGCCCAATCTAAAAGTACATTGGCATTGGAGGAGGAGTTAAGCCTAATCCATGGGAAAATGTACAGCGTTCTATTTCGCTCGTAGTATTCTAATCCCAATTTTTTGGGTTCTACCAGACTCCACTTTCCATTAACGTAGGTTTCAACTTGGGGTTCCAGTAATGTATCTCCGGTTTTGAGCTGGATACTTAACCCATATATTAAGCGGTCATTATCCGCGGGGTTAGACACGTTTATGGCCGTGACTGCCCAACTATTATCTCCCAGCTTTTCAATCTTAGGTTGAACGGTCAAAGGAAAAGCTGCTCCGTTTTCTGGATGAATTTCTAGGTCAAAGGAAACCATGATTTTGGAATTGAATGTCAACAAAATGTCTTTCAAACCTGTTCTCTCTCTTTTAAGCTCGCTTAGGGAAGATTCCAGTTCTATTCTTGTTTGATTAGCGCCAGCAGAAATCTGGTAAAGAGATTGAACTAACTGCCGCAATTGTTCTGCTATATCTGGCATTCCAGACTGTTCAATAACGCTAGCTATCTCTTCCAATGCTTTAGCTATCTGACGGGTCTGGTTACTTAACCTATCAGAGTTGGAAATGAAATTTTCCATTAGTTCTATGGAAAAGTTTAAACTGTTAACCATGTTTTCGAAATAGGTTTTCAGAGTTTCAGATGAGGATGAAACTTGAATAACTATCGGGTCTATGGCTACTTCCCCCCATGACCCTACATCTATCACGTCCGCTGAGGCTTCGATAGTTTTGGAGTTGTTTCCGAGGAAGGTTATCCATGTTATCACTGTTTTATCGGCTAGGGTTGAGGTGGAATTAGCCTTAGGGGAAGTTTTGATTCCGGAGAAGTAATCGTTGGAAAGTGCCAGCGAAACTGTGCAGAAAAGGGGCTGAATGGCTGTTCGGTTATCGGCTACATAAAGCGGTTGGAGGTTGTTCTGCAACGTTAATTTGAAGGATACGGTGTCGGAAAGGTTTGCCTTTGTGAAGTATATTAGCTCAGCTTCGGTTACTTTGGCTTTTTTCCCATTTACCAATAAGGTCGTGTTAACAGTTATCGGCGAGCTTCTCAAGCTTTCAGCAGTGTAGTGATATCTAACAGTTTTTCCAGCTTCCAAGGTTACATTTTCCCAAACAATGCGGGATATGTTCCCAAAACTTTCCACAAACATAGGCGTCGGCGTCCCGTAAAGAACAGAAAGGGTTGAGGAATTTATAAGCTCCAACCGATCAACAATTCGTAAACGAACTGGAAAAGAGCCGTTATTATAAATTTCGAAGCGGACATAAACAGATTTCTCAAGTAACTTCCCGGTAGGAGAGTATTTCACCTCCCAAAGCTCCGTTTTTCTACATACAACCCCTGAAACCTTGTTTTCATCATTAACGCTATAAGCCCTTAAAACAGGTGAAACCAATGCAGTAGCAAAAGAGAGCATTCCTACAAGAATGAAGATTATTAACAGCTGTTTAGGCTTCATCACCCTTTCCTCCTTGAAGAGTAGCATAATCCCTAAGTAGCTTCCTTATCTTTTCCACCCTAGCCTTATAAGTCGAAAAAGCCTGGCTGAAAATGTTGGGATTAATCTCTTCCTTCCTCTCCTTGAGGGCGAGCAAAGAAGACTTCAGCCATCCAAGCTCAGCTAAAAGAAGTTGTCGTCGTTCCTCCATAAGAACTTGAATTGGAACAGTTAAAGCGGTTTTAGGCGGAGTGGCATAAACTTTTCCATCAGCCATAAAAAGCATTCGCTTGGAGGCCTTAGCTACGGCTAAGTCATGAGTAACAATGATGAAAGTTTGTTCAAGGGTTTCATTCAAATCCTTAATCAACCGAATAATCTTGCGTCCCGTCGCCCGGTCAATGTTTCCAGTAGGTTCATCACCGAGAATTATAGCTGGTTCATTAGCTAACGCCCTAGCAATGGCCACTCGCTGTTGTTCTCCTCCACTTAGCTGCGTTGGTTTATGGTGCATTCGTTTTTCTAACCCAACCAACCGAAGAAGATCCGATGCTCGTTCTCGAATTTCCTTATCCGAGAGCTTGCCGGAGAAAAGCATAGGAAGCTCTACATTTTCTAACGCGGTCAAAAGAGGAACCAAGTTGAAAAACTGAAATATGAACCCTATTTTTTCACGACGGAAACGGGCAAGCCTTTTCTCGCCTAAAGGTGTAATATCTCTTCCATCAATGACTATTTTACCGCTTGTAGGTTTATCTAAACCTCCCATCATGTTTAGAAGAGTAGTTTTACCTGAGCCGGAAGGGCCTTGAATCGAAACAAGCTCTCCTCGCTCTACCTTTAGGTTTACGCCACGAAGCGCCTCAACCTTTATTCCCTCTCCCAAATGGTAGGTTTTCACAACATCACGAAGTTCAACTATGTTACTCATACCTAAGCGCCTCCACTGGTGGAACATTCGCGGCCTTCCACGAGGGATAAAGCCCTGCAAAAAGCCCGATGGTTATGGCCATAAGAAAGGCGCCAATCAGGACTTCAGGTGCCACAAGCAGAGGAACAGTAAGGTTTAATCCCATTATCGATACTAGCCATTGAATTAGGTACACTCCAGCCAGTCCTAATCCGCAGCCTATTATGCCACCTATAATGCTGATTATTAGGGCTTCAGAGAGAAACAGAAATAGAACATGCCATCTTTCAGCGCCCACGGCTTTTAACATCCCTATCTCCCGGCGCCTTTCATGAACCGACATCATAACCGTATTTAAAATCCCTAAAGCTCCTACTGCCAGGCTAACAGAGCCTAAAGCTAGGAGAACCCCGTTGATTACGCTCATAACTCGGTCGATTTGGCGCATTATTTCCTCTTGCCGAACAATATTAGCGTCTTCGAACATTTCCCTGAATGTCTCCTCTAGACTTTCTCCTAAGTTTGGGTCTTCAAGCACTACAAGTATATTGGAAACATACCCCTTCCTATTCACCAGTTCTTGGGCTGCATCGAGTGTAAGGAAACACCCGATGTTTAGTTCTCCTGTACCTATAGCACGTAACAGACCAACCACTCGGAATTTCTTGCCCACCACGCCCTGTTGTGCACTTAGCGTAACTGTGTCGTTAACCCCTATCCCAAGCGTGGCGGCAGTGGTCGCTCCGAAAATAACAGAATCTTTTTCTCCTTGCCTTAGTAACCTTCCTTCTTCTAAGGAAACGCGATATAATCTTGTGGCATCTTCAGGGTTTATGCCTATAGTTAAAACTGGCCGGTCGCCTACATTTATCATCGTAGTGACTACTGGAACTGCGTCCTTAACCCCGGAAACGTTAAGAATTATATCCTTAACATATTCGGGAATGTCCACGCCGCCCGTTCTGCTGCTTATAATTATCCCTGCACCCAGCATTTCGTTAAGTGTGTTCTTCACTTGTGTTCGCATGCCATAGGCAACGGTCATAAGTGAAACAATGGTGGAGATTCCTATAACGACTCCAAGCGTGGTCAATGCTGAACGGAATTTCCGTCTGGTAATACTTCGGTAAGCTATCTTAAAGGCCACCGCTAATGTTCTTGGCATTTCCTCTTCTCCTAATCTATAAGAAAGTGATATATAAGAAACATATATATAGTTTCTTCAGGAATGTCCGGAAATATGAAGAAACAAGAATCTGAAGAAATCGTTTCCCGCTGGAGAGAACAGATGAAAAAGGGATACCTAAAACTTGCCGTATTATTCGCATTGACAAGAAAGCCGCTCCATGGCTACGAAATGATAAAGTACATAAAAGAACTAAGTCTAGGGCTTTTAACACCAAAGGCCGGCGCGCTGTATCCAACGTTAAAAAAGCTGGAAAAGAATGGTCTAATAAAAGGAAAATGGAAAACTCAAGGGAGAAAGAGAAGGGTTAAGGTTTATAGAATCACCCGAAAAGGAAAGGAAGTATTCCAAAAAGCTGTGGAAAAACATTTTAACATAATATCCGCCAGCCGAGCTTTGCTTCTAAACGAGTTAGAAACTCTTGGTTTTATCGAGAGGACAGAAGCTTATCCTCAAGTGTTTGCTCAAGCAGTAAAAACGCTTCTACTCAAGGAGAAAGCTACGCTGAGAGAAAAGATAGAAGCTTTAGAAAAACTTAAACAAGGACTACAACGGCTAACAGAGGCGTGCAACACTGCAGTAACTAACATTGAAGAAAGAATAAAGGAACTAAAAAGGGAGATTAATGGGCTGAAAAGCTAAAGTTGCATCTAACAGTAAAACCTGTCATAAATATTTCAGTGACCAGGTAAACTCCTACTTTCCTGTTGCTTCTGAAATTGTTTTTCGAATATCGCTCTAACTTTCTGGATGGTGTCAGCTTCTTCAGGCGCCTTATCTTCTCTTATTCGGCTTATCCGAGCGAAGCGCAGTGCCATTCCGCATTTATATTTGGGGCTTTTCTGAATTTCATTATACAGAACTTCGACAACGATTTTAGGCGTAACCACAACTTTTCGATGTTTCTTTTTTATGGTGATTTTTCTGAGCCGTTCTGTCATTTCGATAATTTCTTGATCTGTTAGTCCCTTGAATGTCTTTCCAACTATGTAGAATTTGCCTGTTTCAGCATCTCTTGCTGCCAGGTAGTAGTCGGACAGCCAGTTATGTCTTCTACCATATCCATATTCCACTGCAACGATTACCAGATCCAGTGGTTCCAGCACAGGCTTAATTTTAAGCCATTTTTTCCCGCGGATTCCAGGCGTATAATCGGCGTTTAGTCTTTTAGCCATAAGTCCTTCATGTCCACGGTTTAATGCTTGAGTTAGAAAATTTGTGGCGATTTCCACGTCTGAAGTGATTATCTGTTCGGTTAGCTGAATTCCGCCTGCGGTTTCGCTTAGGATTCTCCTTCTTTCGATGTATGGTTTGTGGATGAGGCTTTGTCCGTTCCGGTAGAGTATGTCGAAAAGGAAAAGTTTAACAGGAATTTTTCTTCGGATTTCTTCTATGTTATGGACTCTTTTGAACCGTCGCATTAAATGCTGAAACGGCAGAGGTTTCCCTTGAATACCTATGGCTACGACTTCCCCTTCCATGATGGCATCTTCTGCCTTAACCTCTCTTTGCACGAGCTCAACGATTTCTGGAAGGCTTTGTGTGACGTCGGTTAATCTTCTACTGAAAATTCTAACTTCGTTTCCAGACTTGTGAATTTGTATTCTCGCTCCGTCAAGTTTATGTTCGAAAGCTGTTTCACCGCCATGTTCTTGTATGGCTTTCTCCACGTTTTCAGCTGTTTGAGCCATCATTAGCCTTACCGGTCGGAAGAGAATGAAGCCTACCTGGTTTAGAGCTTCTTTTCCCCTCGATTTTATGAGAGAAACCAGCTCACCTACGTCACCCATCAGCATGGAGGCTTTCTGAACCTCCTTCAGCGGAATGTGAAAAGCTTTCGATACGGCTACTTCCATTAACCCTTCGTGGAAGCCAGTTCGCATCTCGCCTATAAGAATTTTAACCAAGTATTTTGCCTCTAGCGGTGTGGCAACGCTAAGCAACGCTTTAACAAG
The DNA here is from genome assembly GCA_002010925.1 of Candidatus Bathyarchaeota archaeon JdFR-04. Lineage (GTDB taxonomy): Archaea > Thermoproteota > Bathyarchaeia > Bathyarchaeales > UBA233 > UBA233. The sequence continues at coordinate 624 of MTLR01000169.1, read as the reverse complement.
CCTTTCTCTGCGTTCTTTTGAACCTTTCCCAGAGGCCTCAGCTATTTTTTCGAAGCTTTGTCTTACTTCTAAAATTGTCAGAGGCTTCTCGAGGAGGGTAGCTTGTTTATATAGCTTGCTGGCTTCGAAAACCGTTTTCACCGCTGAACCTACATCACCGCTTTCCGCGAAGGCTTTGTTGAAGGTTTTCCAGTCTGTTCCAGTTAAGCGCCGGATTATCGCTGTAAGAGTTGCCCAGCCTACTTCCAGAACACGCGGATCCCATCGGGGAAAGGCTCTGCCCAAAATCATGGAAACAGCTGGCTCAACCTCGCTGGGTGTTAGTTCCTTTAAGAAGTCGGAGACGATCTCCACCATCAAGTTCCGTTTTGATGTCGCCTCAAGTTTTTCGCAAAGCTCTGCTAAAACCCTAAAAGTTGTTCCCATAGACCTTTGACCAAGAACAACACCGATTTCAGAGAGTAAAAGCCTTTCTGAACTTTTGTCTCATGTTTCCTCGGTGTTTTGCTTTAAAATCTAAATAAAAGTTAGAAACAAACATGGATGTTCTCGGTTTTCATAGCTTAACGAGCGTTTCCTTCATGCATTCTCCCCCTTTTCAAGCTGAAGCTGAGAAATGGGTTT
>MTLR01000124.1 GCA_002010925.1 Candidatus Bathyarchaeota archaeon JdFR-04 | reverse complement strand
CCCGCTCAGGGTTAGCTGCCCAAGCAATTCCACTGATAAAAAACGGCTGCGCAAAAACCATTTTTAACCTTGAAACCCTGGAAAAACTTCTTTAGACCAAGCAGATTCCAGCTTATAAAAGATTAAATTAAACAAATTAATCTAATTCTTCTCCAGAGAAAGGATGACTTCGCCTCCTCCTGAGGAAAAATGCATTGTTTTACTGCGCAGGGCTCTTTTAATATTAGGATTCACCTTTCTTTTTACGCTATTAGCGATATTCCCGATGGTGGGTTATTATGGAATGGCAAGAATTAACTCAATCGAGTATTTTGGCAGCTATGCTTACGTAAAATTCGAGTATGAGGCCACTTACAATCCGTCTCTTTATCCAGCTTCATGGGTGTTTGGCAAAGGGGTAATCTCAGGAAATTTTACGATGATAACGCTTCCACTGGCTTATAAAGGAGAAATTCCACGTCCAGTATGGGGAAGTAAAAAAGACATTTTGGATAAGGCCATGTTAATGATAGTTATTGGTGAACTGAAGGCTAATCTTCCAACAATCTTACTCATCTGTCTAATTATTGAAGTTATTGAGAAGAGAATTCTCCACTTAATGATTTTGTCCGGGATTGTAGGTTTCTTTATGGCAGAGGTTATGGGTGCTTTTATCGGGCTTGCCACGGGGGTTTTTATGGTCATATACATAGAAAGGACGGAAACAGGCGTAATATTACGAAGATTATGGTACAAATTTTGGAAGTAAAAGGTTTAGGAAATTATTTCTGACAGAGCTCTATTAACACATTTTTCAAATTTTTAGGGTGTAGAAAGGCCACTTTAACGCCTTCCACGCCTAACTGTGGTTTCTCGTCGACAAGTCGAATACCTTCATTTTTTAGGCAGGTTAAGTCGTCCTCTATGTTGTCTGTTTTGAGGGCGATGTGATGCAGCCCCTCACCCTTCTTCGTTAAGAATCGTGACACAGCGCTATCTTGGCTTAAAGGCGAAATTAGTTCAATCTTTGTTTCTCCAAGTTTGAAAATAGCTACCTTTACCATTTGCGGTTGAAAGGTAGTTATCTGTTCTGGTTTTCGACCTAAGACTTTCTCGTAGAGTTTTATGGCTTGCTCAAAATTTTCCACAGCTATAGCAATATGATCTATGCCTGTTATCATTTTGTTCTTCACCTTTATGAGGAAATAATGAAAAATAATTATAAAAGTAGGATAATTAGATTATGCTTCTAAGTTTTAGCAGTAAAAGTTATGAGAATTTATGTCTTATGTAGATGAAAGTAGGTGATAGTTGATGGTTGAAGCAGATGTTGAAGATAAACGTATAACCCTCAAGGAAGCCGCGAATCTTATTCCGGATGGAGCACATCTTTTCTGGGGAGGATTCGGGTTTCAGCGTCCACCCATGGCTTTCGCTCATGAGTTGGTTAGGCAGGGAAAACGGGAGTTAACGATTTACACTTGTGGTTCGGAAATAGACATAGATATTCTCGCTGGGGCGAAGGTTGTTTCGAAGTTTGAGCTTGCCTTCTTTGCCATAGAAGGAATCGGATTAGCGCCTAATATTCAGCGTAGGATTCGGGATGGATCTGTGCAAATAGAGGATTACACTAATTTGGCCATGGCCTTGCGTTTCTTAGGAGGTGCTTTAGGAGTGCCCTTTATGCCTTTAAAAAGCATGCTGGGGACCGACTTGGTAGCTAAAAGCAAATTCCGAACTAAGAAAGTTAAGGTGATCGATTGCCCCTTCACAGGTGAAAAAGTTGCTTTAGTGCCCTCGGTGAGACCGGATTTTAGCATAATCCATGCCTCACGAGTTGACATAGAAGGAAACGCTCAGATAGATGGAATAAAGGGCGAGGACATTGAAGGAGCAAGGGCTGGTAAAAAAACAATAGTTTTAGCCGAAGAGATAGTTGACGTAGAGTTCACCCGAGCTAACCCCGACTTAACAGTAATACCTAACATTTACGTAACCTACGTTGTGGAATGCCCTTGGGGGGCTTATCCTATGATGGTTTACAATTATTATGACTACGATATGGAACACATCCGTATGTACTATCAACAATGCAAGACAGAGGAAGGATGGCGGAAGTATTGCGAGGAATACATAACTGGGGTGGAAAGCCATATGGAATTCCTAAAAAAGATAGGGTTCGAGCGGCTGTTGAAGCTCAGAGCTCGAAAACCGTTCGGCTATTAATGGAGGAAGCAAGATGAAGAAAAATTTGAAAGAACATGCTAAACCAGGCGAATATTCAACTCTAGAGTTGATGGCTGTCTGCGGGGCCAGAGCTATAAAAAACGGCGAAGTTGTCTTCGTTGGAACAGGGTTACCAATGGTGGCAGCTATGCTTGCCAAGCGGCTTCACGCACCTAAAGCCAAAATAGTTTATGAAGCCGGCTTTATTGACTCCAACGCCATAGACATAGCCTTGTCCATAGCAGACTCACGACTAGAATACCGCGCCTCAGCCGCTATAGGGTTAATAGAAACCCTAGGAATGCTTCTTCAGGGTGGAAGGGTGGATGTAGGCTTTGTAGGGGCTGCCCAAATAGATGAGTATGGAAACTTAAACACCACATACATAGGAGACTTCGAAAACCCGAGGGTTCGGCTGCCCGGAAGCGGCGGAGGAAACGACATAGTTTCCTCAGCGAAACGAATAGTTGTCATAATGAAACATGAAAAAAGGAAAACAGTTAAAAAACTTGATTATATGACAAGCCCTGGATATTTAGATGGCCCAAACGCGAGAGAAAGAGCTGGATTACGGGGCGGTGGCCCCTCACTTGTGGTCACTAATCTTTGTCAGATGAAATTTGATGAAGAAACAAAGAGAATTAGGTTAGCAACAGTTCATCCCGGGGTTACCGTGGAAACGGTTTTGGAGAACACAGGTTTCGACCTCATTATTCCCGAGCAGGTGCTAGAAACGGAACCGCCCACTTATGAGGAATTAGAGATCCTTCGAAGCGTTGATCCTATGGGAATCTACATTCCAAGAGAGCAAAAATAGGAATAAAGGATATAGTCCGTTTAACGTTCCTCAGCGTTTGATTCTGGTTTTTAATCTAGGTCTTTTCCCAGTTACTTCTTTAACTATTTTCCAGAAGTCCTCGTCAGTTATTCCTTTTCTCATTTCTCTCATGAGCTTTCGAACTTGATAGAATATCATTTGGATTTCGCCTTTGTCACGAGTTTCTTGGAAAGCCTTAACTCGCCTTACAATCTCCTCTATTTGTTGAGGTGAAGCTTTCATTCCGGCTTGAGCCAAGCGGTTTTCTACGAAGTGTTTTCCGGTTTGTCTTCCTAGATAGAAAGTTGTTTTTCTTCCAACAAGCTTAGGGGGTATAGGCTCATATGATAATGGGTGAACCAACATTCCGTGGATGTGAATACCGGACTCATGAGAAAATGCATTCTCTCCAACTAAGGGTTTGTGAATTGGTATGGGAACAGCGAAGTACTTTTCAGCCATTTGAGCCAACCGGTGGAATTTTTCAGTTTTTATTCCAGTCTTGATATTGTAGAGAGTTTCCAACGCCATAACAACCTCTTCCAAGGGAGCCGCTCCCGCTCTCTCGCCAAAACCAGCTACACAAGTTTGCACATAGGAAACTCCTTCCTCGACAGCTGCCAAAGTGTTAGCTGTAGCTAGTCCAAAGTCATTGTGACAGTGAACCGCCATGGAAACCGGGTTTCCAACAGCTTTTTCCAAGCTTTTTTTAACGTTTGACACTAAGTATTTCATTGATAGAGGACGAAGAAATCCTACGGTGTCGGCTAAGACCAATTTTTCTGCTCCGGCTTTAATTGCTGCTTCGAAAATTTCTATTATAGAGTTTAGGGGAGTTCTTGAAGCATCTTGGAGAACAAAGTCAACTGTTATTCCGTGTGCCTTAGCATACTCAATTGACTCCACAGTTTTTTCCAAGATTTGTTCAGGGGTCATTTTAAGCCGATAACGCATGTGGAGTTCATTAAAAGCTGTGAAGATCGGTATTTCCTTTATTCCAGCTTCTATGCAAGCGTCGATGTCTCGCCGGAGAATTCGTGCCGGAGCTGCTATAACTGCCTGTTCGAAGTCTTGGTTAACTATTAACCGAACAGTTCTTTTCTCCTCTTCAGATATTGCTGGAAACCCAACTACTATGATTGAGACTCCGATCTCATCAAGAACTTTGGCGAGTTTAATTTTTTCCGTAGCTGTAAGGAAACAAGTTGGAGTTTGGGTTCCTTCCCTTAGGGTTTCATCCCAAATAAAGACTTTTTTAGGAAGTTTTCGCGGCAAATTCTTCCTAAACCTGTTGTAGTTAGTTATGAAGCCTGCAGATTCCAGCTTTCGCAACATGCCATATTCATCCTGTAAAGTAGGAAAGCAACATGCTATAAGACTAAATGGCAATATAAAATTATAGAAGCCCCTAACTTAGAAGCCTAACTTTTCACGGGAAAAATTGGTAACAAGGGTTCTCCACAGGCTTCGTTGATTATCTCAGCTAACCCGAGATACATTGCACTTACTCCGCATATTATTCCTTCGTACCCAAGAATTGTTGTTAGTTCAGTTATTCCGGTAAGCTCCTTCGCTGTCAGCAACCAGAATAATACTGTGAGACTGAAGAACACGAATTGAAGGGCTCGGTTGGTTTTTAGTGTACCGAAAAACATAGCGAAAGTAAAGAAACCCCATATAAAAAAGTAAGCTGCCATAGCCTCAGCCGAAGGTGCCTCAGCCAAACCTAAGGCTGGAAACAACTTTAAAAGAATGAGTGAGAGCCAGAAAAGCCCATAGGAAGTGAAGGCGACCGTTCCGAAGGTGTTACCTTTTTTGAATTCAGCTATTCCAGCAATTACCTGGGCTAGTCCACCGTAAGCTATTCCCATGGCAATTATCATGCTGTTGAAGCCGTAAAAGCCAGCGTTGTGGAGATTGAGCAGAACAGTAGTCATGCCAAACCCTAAAAGCCCTAAAGGCGCCGGATTCGCCAATTTTCCACTCATTTTTACACCTTTCCAAGATTGAAGAGCAGAGTTTTCTCGTTTAAAGAGGAAAATATAAAGTTTTAGTTTTTACCGCCACTTCCATATCTTTCTTCCGTAGAAGACCTCGGGCAGTATCAACAGTCCGGAAAGAGAAGCTGCTATTGCGATTGTCCATTCCAAGGGGTCATCTAGCCAAACTGTTCCGAACAATCCGAATAAAGGCACAAGTATTGTTAGTGCTGCTGAAGCTACCACCGCTACTAGCAAGAACTTGTTAGAAAGGAAACCAACTCGAAAAGCGTTTTTCGTTTCGGAACGACAGTTCCAAACTACGAATAACTCTTGCAACGTCGCTCGGATAAAAGCCATAGTCCTCGCTTGAGCCAGTTTCGCCTCGGTTAAAGGTCCTGGAAGCATATAGTACTGCCAGTAGAACAATCCACCGGTTAATATGAACTGCAAAGTGAAGGTAGTGATTATTGACGCTAATCTTCCATGTAATACACCCTCGTTTGGGTCTCTGGGAGGCCTCTTCATGACATCCTCCTCAGGTGGATCCATTGTTAGGGCCAGAGCAGGCCCTCCATCTGTCACTAAGTTTATCCAGAGTATCATGCCAGCAGTTAGTGGAAGCTCTAATCCTAGGAGAGCAAAAGTTCCGATTAGAGCTAACTCGTCGAAGTTACATCGCATAAGGAAGAAGGAAAATTTCCTTATGTTATCATAGATGGCTCTTCCGCCTTCTACGGCGTTAACGATTGTAGCGAAGTTATCATCCGCCAAAACCATGTCCGCGGCTTCTCGAGTTACATCTGTTCCGGTTATTCCCATAGCTACTCCTATATCCGCTTGCTTAAGCGCTGGAGCGTCATTAACGCCGTCACCAGTCATAGCCACTATATGTCCCTTCTTTTTGAGGGTGCGAACTATTCTAAGTTTGTGTTCTGGAGAAACCCTCGCGTAAACCTTTACCTTCTCTACGATTTTTTCAAATTCTTCGTCACTTAGCTTGTCGAGTTCTGCTCCAGTAATCGTTATTTCTTCCTCATCATCCTTGAGTATTCCTATCGCTCTAGCTATGGCTACAGCCGTAAGTTTATGATCGCCCGTTATCATTACGCTCTTTATTCCAGCTCCTTCGCATTTCTTAACAGCCTCTTTCACCTCTTCCCGTGGCGGATCTATCATTCCAGCTAGACCGATGAAAACTAATTTGTTTTCAAGAGTTTCTGCTTCGAACTTCTTTTTAGGCGAATCAACAGGTGGAAGCTCTTTAAAGGCTACCCCCAGAACGCGTAGGGCCTCCCGCGCCATTCTCTCGTTTGTTTGTAGAATTTTATTCCTTTCTTTCTTAGTCAGTTCTTTTATTTCTTCATTTCTGATTA
>MTLR01000144.1 GCA_002010925.1 Candidatus Bathyarchaeota archaeon JdFR-04 | reverse complement strand
ATCTTCCTAATTCGTTGGACGGCTTCTGGGAAAACATCTAGCGCGTAATCTATGTCTTCTTCCGTATGCAAACGCGTCACTTTCATCAGAATGCTTCCATGTGCCTCCTCGAACTTTCTGCCAATGGCCACTAAAATGTGACTAGGCTGCAGAAGCCTACGCGTACAAGCGCTACCGCTGGAAACATAAACTCCTTTTAGGCTCAACTCGATGGTTAAAGCTTCGCCCTCACAATGTAGAAAGCTTATGTTCACATTGTCGGGGGCCCTCAGGTTTCCTTTTGGTCCGTTCAAAAGTGTGTCAGCTATTTGTAAAAGAATCCCGTTGATAAGCTTGTCGCGGAGCTTACGGATATGTGCCAAATTTTCCTCAAAGTTCTCGAAAATCAGTTCAGATGCTTTAGCGAATCCCACTATTAGGGGAGTATTCTCTATGCCCGGCCAAAGCCTCTGGGTGGCTATCTGCCCCTCCAAGATTTTTTCAATTTTTGTTCCTTCTTTTACGTAGAGACCGCCTATTCCTTTTGGTCCAAGGATTTTGTAGCTGCTTAGGGTTGCTAGGTCAATTTTTGTTTTGGATAGGTTTATCCTTATTTTTCCGTAAGCGTCGGAGAAGTCGGTGTGAAAGATTATGTTCGGGTTTCGTGTTTTGGCTATTTCAGCGGCTTCTTTTATCGGTTGGATTGTTCCGATCTCCGGGTTTACCGCGGCTATGCTGACTATTGCTGTTTCCTTATCAACCTCCTTCTCCAGTTTTTTTAAGTTAATGAGACCTTCGTTGTTTACTGGGATTTTCACTGTTTTATAGCCGAATCTTTCTTGGAGTAGTTCTGCTATGTGAAGCACAGCCACGGGTTCAACTTCCGAGATAACTATTTTCCTACCTTTATTGCCTGAAGTTAGGGTTGTCCCCATTAACGCAAGGTTATTGGCTTCGGTTTCGCCTGGGGTGAAGGTTATTTCTTCAGGGTTTTTTGCGCCTATGTATTTGGCGATTTTCTGGGCGGATTTCATTATAGCTTCATAGGCTTCCCAGCCCGGCTTATGGGTTAATGCGGGATTACCATATCCTCGAGTGGTAAAGTATGGGAGCATAGCCTCGATAACTTCTTTTGGGACAGGGCTGGAGTTTTCTATATCGAAGTATACTTCTCGCCTAATCCCTTCGTGAGCCTTGATAAGTTCCTCAACATTTTCTACCATTGACGTTTCCTTTCCTTTTCGAGGGAAAACTTAACGGTGTTAAGATATAAATCTACTTACAAGAATGTTCCCAGATTTAAGGTTCTGGAAGCAGAAGAGTCGGTCAGCGCAGGTTAGTAGGCGTTTTCACAGCGCAAAAGGCTCCCAGCCGTCGCCTCACATCATCCCAAAAAGAATATTCAACAAAGCCAGATTTATCCCTTTCCTTGCGGTCTAAGCACTCATTAATTTTCCTGAAACGTAATTCAGATCAACCATGATATTCGTTTAATTTTCTTTATTACTCATTAGGAGTTAACATTACTTTCGGAGCTTTTAAATTGAAGGATATAATTTACATTTCAATCTCGTTTGCTTCGAGAGGGAAGTTTGGATAATGGTTAGCGAAGGGAAGCTGAAAGGGCGTCCAGTGATTGTGGTTCATGGTGGAGCTGGAACATGGCAGCCGGAAAGAAGCCGCTCCGGACTGGCTGGGGTTAAAAGGGCGGCTGAGGTTGGGTTTAGAGTTCTAATTCGAGGAGGTTCGGCATTAGATGCTGTAGAGGAGGCTGTTGGGGTTATGGAGGATGATGGCTCATTTAATGCGGGATATGGCTCATCTTTAACCATTGATAAGCGGGTTGAGATGGAAGCTTCTATCATGGATGGGGAAACTTTACAGGCTGGTGCCGCGGGCTTACTGAAAGATGTTAGGAATCCCGTTCGTTTAGCACGGTTGGTTATGGAGAAAACTGACCACGTCTTTGTGGTGGGCGAAGGAGCTGAAAAAATAGCTCAAATCTTCGGGTTGGAAAAGCGAAACCCTATAAGCGAGCTTAGGCTGGGATACTGGAAACGGCAGATGGAAACCTTGAACAAGGGAAAGTTCCCCCTTCCAAAACTAGCTGAGCTCGCGAAGGCTCATCCGGATATTTTCAGTTTGGAAACTGTGGGCGCAGTAGCCTTGGATGCTGAGGGTAACGTGGCAGCAGCCACTTCAACGGGCGGATTTCCACTTAAACTTCCAGGGAGAATTGGTGACTCCCCCTTAATTGGATGCGGCACCTACGCTGATAACTCATGTGGCGCATGTTCAGCCACCGGGGTAGGTGAAATAGCCATAAGACTTGTTTTGGCTAAAACCGTCTGCGACTACATGGCCAGAGGGAAAACAGCCCAAAAAGCTGTGGAAACAGCCATCCGCCTAGTGAATACGCGAATACTGAACAATTACAGTTCAATGGGTTTAATCGCCGTGGACATGAAGGGAAATATAGGTGCCGCTCACAATTCACCAAACCTTTGCTGGGCGTACATGAGCACCGAACTAACTGAGCCTAGGGCTTCATTAACTGCAAAGAAAATAACGGAAAAACTTTGAAGCAAGTTTCTCGAAACACTTAAAAAAGGAATTATAGCTTGAAAAGAATTCTGTGACTCGGTTGATGACTTTGACTATGTGGAGGTGAACTCCAATGGTTGAGGAGGAAGATTGGGAAGAAGAAGAGGAATGGGAAGAGGAAGATTGGGAAGAAGAAGAGGAATGGTAAACGCTGGATCAGCCTCAATCGCCACATGTTTCAGTTTATTTGGTTAGGTTATCTTTATTATGTTGTTGTTTTCTAATTTTATGCCTTATCTAAGGGTTAGTTTGTGAAAGCTATGGTCCGCGTTGCTGTGCTGGATTCAGATAAATGTAAACCTAAACATTGTAATAGGATGTGCCATCGTTTTTGCCCTATGATACGTAGTAAGGTTGAAGCTATAAAATTCGAAAAAGGGAAACCGGTAATAGTAGAGTCTCTATGCGTAGGATGCGGCATATGCGTCAAAAAATGTCCTTTTAACGCTCTTTCAATAGTTAACCTCCCAGATGAACTTGAAAGAGAATGTAGCCACCGCTTCGGAGTAAACGCATTTAAACTTTTCAGATTGCCCATCCCCACGCCTGGTGTGGTATTAGGCTTACTTGGGAAAAACGGTGTTGGAAAAACAACAGCCATAAAAATACTGGCTGGAGAAACAAAGCTGAACTTAGGGAGGTTTGACCAGCCGCCGAACTGGGAGGAAATAATCCAGCATTACCGAGGGTCTATCCTGCAAGAATATTTCCTAAGGCTTAGCCAAGGAGAACTACGCGTAGTTCATAAACCCCAATATGTGGACAAAATTCCCAAGGTTGTTAAAGGACGAGTAGGAGAACTCATTGAGAGGGTAGACGAAAGGGACATGGCTAAAAGATTGGCTAAAAAACTAGAGCTGGAGGGTGTTTGGAACCGCAGGTTGGAAGTTCTAAGCGGAGGTGAGCTTCAACGCGTAGCCGTGGCGGCAACCCTCTGCAGGGAGGCCGATGTATACCTCTTCGACGAACCATCCAGCTATTTAGATGTTAAACAACGATTAGAAACCGCCAAGGCGATCCGAACCTTAATTCAGGACGAAAAAACCGTTATTTTAGCCGAGCATGACTTAGCTGTAATTGACTACCTTTCCGACCAGATATGCATTTTCTATGGTGAGCCAGGCGTCTACGGCATAGTTTCCTATGTTCACGGTGTAAGGGTAGGCATAAACATTTACCTTCAAGGATATATTCCTGATGAAAATGTGCGTTTCCGAAAAGAACCTATAATCTTCCATGAAAAACCCCCGGTCATAAGCAGTGGAGTAGGTGAGCCGTTGCTGAAGTGGACAACCTTAGAGAAGAAATATGAGGAATTTATGCTAACCGTTGAGCCAGGCGAGGCAAACACGGGCGAAGTTATAGGGATTTTAGGAGCCAACGGCATTGGAAAAACAACTTTCATAAAGCTTTTAGCCGGAATCGAAAAGCCTGACAAAGGCGAAACCATGGGCAGTTTCGACTTAACGGTTAGCTACAAACCCCAGTATATTTCAGCTGAATATTCAGGAACAGTTCAAGAACTTTTGCGAGTCATAGCCAAACAAGACTTCGCCTCAAGCTGGTATAAAAGCGAAATCCTTAGACCACTAAACTTGGACAAGCTTATGGAACGAGATGTAACAGAACTAAGCGGAGGCGAACTCCAACGGGTTGCAATAGCTGCCTGCCTATCCAGAAAAGCAGAATTGTATCTCCTCGACGAGCCGAGCGCTTACTTGGACGTTGAGGAAAGACTTGCAACAGCCAAAGCCATAAAAAGGATAGTAGAATCCCGCAACGCAACCGCATTCGTCGTGGAACACGACGTAGTGGCACAAGACTTCATAGCGGACCGGATAATGGTTTTCACAGGTGAACCAGGAAAACATGGGACAGCAAACCCGCCTACAAGCCTAAGAGAGGGAATGAACCGTTTCCTAAAAGAGATGAAAGTAACCTTCAGAAGAGACCCTACCACCAAACGCCCCCGCGTAAACAAGGAAGGCTCAAGGTTAGACAGATACCAAAAAGAAATAGGGGAATACTACTATGTTAAAGCGCTGCCGAAGGAGGAAGAATAGCTATGACAAGGCTAAGCTTAGATGAAGAAGAATTGTTTGAAGTCGCTTTAAAAGCCCTTAAAAACGCCCATGTACTATGGGGATGCAGAGTAGGCGCCGCTGTGCAAGCCCAAAACGGCGAAACATACGCTGGATGCAACGTAGAAAGCTGGGTTTCAGGCTTGGGCATATGCGCTGAAAGATGCGCCATTCATCACGCCTTACTCCATGGCAACAGAAAAATAACAAAAATCGCCATAGTAATCGAAGGAGATCACATAAATACCCCTCGTCCCTGCGGCGCTTGCCTACAGTACATAAGAGACTTCGGCGAAAATGAGACAAAAATTTTGATGGCAAAAGCCCAAAACGGGAAAATAAAGCCTGAAACAATCCAAACAAAAACCATTGAAGAAATGCTACCTTACTCAATAAACTGGAAAACAAATAGAAGTTAGCTCAAAAGCCATTTTTACAAGTTCAACAAACGTTAGTAGAGGTGACATAGTAGTTGGGTAAAATTCGCACTCCTTTGGTGCTTATAAATTTCAAGACTTATCTTGAAGCAACTGGTGAGAAAGCTGTTGAACTCGCAAGGCTTGTGGAAAAAGCAAGTTTAGAAACCGATGTGTGCATGGGACTCGCTCCACAGCATACTGATATTTTCCGCGTTGCCGAAGCTGTTAGTGTTCCAGTGTTTGCTCAACACGTTGACCCTGTGGAAGCCGGAAGCCATACTGGACATGTGTTGGCTGAAGCTGTTAAAGAAGCAGGGGCTATAGGAACTTTAATTAACCATTCAGAGAGGCAGCTAAGGCTTTCAGATATAGCCGCCATCGTAAAGCGTACCCATGAACTCCAAATGGTTTCAGTTATATGCGCCAACATCCCAGAAGTAAGCATGGCTGTAGCTGGCTTAAACCCGGAGATGATCGCTATTGAGCCTCCGGAGCTTATCGGGACGGGAATTCCGGTTTCGAAGGCAAAGCCAGAAGTGGTTACAGACACCATAGAACTTGTTAGGAAGGTTAATCAGCGGGTAACAATTTTATGCGGCGCGGGAATAACAAGCGGCGAGGATGTAGCAGCAGCCTTAAGGCTTGGAACTGAAGGCGTCCTAGTTGCAAGTGGCGTAGTTAAAGCGAAAGACCCATATAATGTTCTAATACAATTTGCAGAAGCAATAACCAAGGCTTAACCATCGAGGAGAAGAAAGGTTGAAAGTAAAACCGGAATGCGCCGCTTGCATAATCCATCGAGGGATCCAAGAGATAATCGAAGCCACCACTGATGAAAAACTCAGATTCAAAGCCGTAAATGAACTCATGAAATACTTAGCTGAAAACTTCACGCCTGGAGGCGTCCCGGCAGACTTGGGCACGGAACGTGATCGTATAATAAAGAGGGAAACAGGAAACCCTGACCCGTACCGAAACAAGAAAAAACTGAGCAACCTTAAAGCCCTTGAGCTTCTCCCAAATGCCCAAAGACTTGTGGAAAGTGAAAACTCTGGTGAGGACAGGTTTAGAAAGGCATGTCTATGCGCCATCGTGGGCAACATTCTAGAGTTTGATATACCTGACCACACCTTCAAACTTGAACTGCTTAACGAATACTTGAAAAACGCTGAGAAAGATTTGGTTATAGACGAAATCCAGAAAATATATGATGAAGCTAAGGAAGCGAGAAAGGTCCTCTACTTAACTGATAATGCTGGCGAGATAGTTTTCGACACATTACTGGTTAATGAGATACGGAAACTCGGAGCCCAGGTTGTAGTAGCCGTAAAAGGCGGCCCCATAATAAACGATGCAACCCTTGAAGACGCGGAAGCTTCAGGCATAACAAAAGTTGCTGATCGAGTAATTACCACTGGAAC
>MTLR01000146.1 GCA_002010925.1 Candidatus Bathyarchaeota archaeon JdFR-04 | reverse complement strand
TTTGTTCCAGCATGCACGACATATGGGCAGTTGACGCCCTCCATAAACAATGTAGACTTGGATATCTTTGTTCGTACAAGCGCCATTCCATGGGTTTTTACAGTTCTCCAAATGCACACATACTCCTTGTCGATAAAGGTTCATTTGCCTCATTTGTTTTTAAATGCCGTGTTCAAATGGAAAACGGAATTGGGGGGAGAGATGACTGAAAGTGGAGAAACGCGCTTAGCCTTAGTAAGGCTTCTTTTTCAATCTAACTATTCTTGGTTCGATCTTTTTTCGATTTAGTTTTAGGAGTGCCACGGTTGGTTTTGTGAAAAAAGGTGGCAATGGGAAAGTGGGGCTTCCCGGATTTATGTAGAGAATATCTTTCTCCCAGTAAAATTTGGCATGATGTATATGTCCGTAAACCAGCACGTTAAATCCATGTTTTCTAGCCAAGCTTCGAGTTCGCATTTTTCTAAACAGCACTCCCGCATCATGAACTACTCCTATCTTCCAGCCGCAAATATTTANAGAAGCTAAGGATGGAAACTTTAGGCATACTTGCTTGCTGTCCATATTGCCGTGCACAGCTATTACTTTAGCTGTTTCTGATAGTTGTTCAACAACTTCAATTGTGGTTAGGTCTCCAGCATGAATTATTAAATCGACTTCCTCGAATACTTTATAGACTTGGGGTGGAACTTTCTTGGCGTGAGCTGGAACGTGAGTGTCCGAGATTAACCCAATAACCTTCAAAAATTCGTTCCCTGACGGCTCTGTATTTCGCGTTTTCTTCTCTGTTTCCATGTATAGATTCCACCCATTAGGAAACCTAAAAGAGCTCCTAAGGTCATAGAGAAAATTCTCCCTTTCGCGTCAAGCAAAGCCAGTCCGAATAACCCACCCATGTTCATTCCTAAGGCTGTTCCTAGCATCAACCAAATAAACCGTTGATTCTTCATAACTGCTGGAATTCCAAAGACTAGGAGACAGAAAACAGTAGCCCATAAGGCTCCGAAGCTTCCTCCAACAAGGATCCATTCTACATCAAACCCCTCAGTCCAAATGGCGACAAGCATGCCTTCCACTGTAGCGTTTATCACACAAAACAATGCTGAAACAAAAGTGGGACGTTTTATTCCCAACACTAGAATGGGTATTAGGCTTCCAATAATAGCTAATAGTAGAGGAATTGGCGGAAATATTAGAATGGGCGTAGGAATCATAGTTTAATAATTTGTTGAGTAGGCTTTTAAGCCTTCCATCCTAATTTTACTTTCTGAAAACCTTTGGAGGATGCACGTTGATTGAGTCCTATACTTTCGGTTCCATAGTGATAGAGGGGAAACGTTACACTTCTGACGTAATAGTATTTCCTGACAAGGTTATGGATGGTTGGTGGAGAAAAGAAGGACATCGCCTAGCAGTTGAAGACATCGAAACGGTAATAAAAGCCCAGCCTAAACCAGAAATTTTGGTTGTTGGAACAGGTCATTCCGGACTAATGAAGGTGCCACTGGAAGTGCAGCGAACTCTAGAAAAAAAGGGAATAAAATTAATAGCCCAGCCCACACAAGAAGCTGCTCAAACCTTTAACCGACTTCTAAAACATGGAAAACGGGTAGTAGCCGCTCTGCATTTAACCTGCTAAGAACTTCCAGCAAAACTTAAGCAAGGTTCAACCCTAAAAGGCAAGAGAGGTTAAAGACTTGCCAGTTAAAATGCTATATGAAGCAAAAGAAGAACTTGTTTCACTCCTACAAGGGCTAATTCGATTTAACACAACGAACCCGCCGGGAAATGAAACTCCCGCCGCAGAGTTCCTCAGAGAAACTCTAGAAGAAGATGGGTTAGAATGTGAAATTTTAGAACCTTTTCCAGGCAGAGGTAACCTCATCACCCGCCTTAAAGGGACAAGCAATAAACCAAGTCTTCTCCTGCTGTCACATTTAGATGTTGTTGCAGCTAACCCAAAAGAGTGGAGTGTAGATCCTTTCGCCGGAACAGTCAAAGACGGTTTTATATGGGGAAGAGGAGCTCTAGACATGAAGTCCATGACGGCCGTAGAAGCCATGATAATAAAGATGATGAAACGAAACAATGTCAAACCTAAGGGCGACATAATTTTCGTGGCTACTGCAGATGAGGAAATGGGAGGCAAAGTAGGAGTAGAATGGCTGTTAAAAAAACATCCGAAAAAGATACGAGCAGACTATGTTATCAATGAGGGAGGCGGATTCGCTATACCGGTGAAAAAAAGAAACGTATATACTGTTCAAACAGCTGAGAAAGCCATAGTCTGGATTAAAATACGTGCAAAAGGCATACCGGGACACGGTTCTATCCCAGGCGCTGCGGACAACGCCGTTCTACGCATGGCAAAAGTAGTTGAACTTTTGGGCAATCACCGCTCGAAGATAAAGCTTGTACCCACAGTAAAGCAAACTTTAAAGGAACTTTCAAAAGGAGGAGGAGTTCAACAGCGCTTATTTAGTAAGCTCCTAGCAAGCCCGCTTCTAGCTGACAAAATTTTAGACATGATGGCAAAGAAAGAGAAGGCCTTAGCCGAAGCCATTCGGGCTATGTTAAGAATAACGATAGCCCCCACCATAATCAATGGAGGTGTAAAAGAAAACGTGATCCCATCCAGCTGTGAAGCCGTGTTCGATTGTCGAATCCTACCTGGACAGACAAAAGAGATGCTTCTAAATGAGATTAAACAAGTGCTGAAAAACAGCGTTGACCTAGAAAAACTAGAGTTCGAGATTCTCCAAGAGAACATACCTACGGAATCGCCCTTCGATACTCCACTTTACCAAGCCATAGAAAAAACATTGAAAGAATTCGACCCTAACTGTGGGATAACTCCCTTCATGATGACTGGAGGCACTGACTCACGGTTTCTAAGAGAGATGGGTTGTGTCTGTTATGGATTCTCACCTATAAAACCAGATCTACCCCTAGACGAGTTTTTAAGAATGGCGCATGGTATAGACGAACGAATATCCATCGAGAATCTCGTTTTCAGCCTAAGTGTACTCTATAAACTCATAATAGACTTCATGACTTGAAAACTTTAAGGCTCAAAAACATAGGCTGCCAATGGCTTTTTAGGTTTAGAGGGAAACTCCATACTTGATACTTTCGGGAAATTATTCTGTAAAATCTGCGTTTCAAAATCCTAATTTGAATTAAAACGGAAAAGGGGGATGGAAAAGTATTTTCGGGATAAGGTTTAGACTAACTCCGCAGTTGCAAATCTTCGTCCAACGCGTGTAATCTTAAACTTTACGTGGTCGCCGGGTTTCGCTCCGGAAACAAAGATTACGAAGCCTTGGATTTTTGCCACTCCGGCGTCGCCTCGGTGGCTCATTTCGATTATGTCAGCTTCGTATTCTTTCCCGACTTCTACTGGTGCTTTAGGGCGGAAACTGTAGGAGCGGAAACCTGACTTACCGCTGTAACTTCCACTGTAGTTCACTTGTTTTCACCTCCATATCGTAAGCCAGAACATCCCAAAAGAGTTAGAACTGGTTTTTCAGCTCTATCTCCTAGAACTCTGTTCTAGCCTTGTTCTAATAAGCAGAACATCCTATTAACTGTTCTGTAAATGCCTTAACTGTTTTTATTGGATAGAACTCTGTAGAGTAAACTTCTATCATAGGAGAGCACTCAGCACTTATAGGGCGTAAGCGAATTTTGCAGATTCCACTTTTACCTTGTGACCTATATATTCATTAGAACATAGTTAAACTTCAATTCCATATTTTCCCCTAAATTATTCCGTGATTCTGATTAGTGTCTAAACTAAAAATAATTCTAAATTAGGAACAACATCTTTTATCACGTTAAACCTTATTCTTTTAATGGGGAGAAAGGAGAAGGCTTCTGTGTCAGAATATTACGTTTCGCTTGAAGTTGTTCAAAGAATTCTTTCCGATCCTCAATGGAGTAAAAAAGCAGAAAAAGTAACATGTAAGAATGATTTCCGTAAACTTCTTTTGGAGTTTTGTAGATTAAACGGTGAGATAATAAAATTAAATGAAAAAACTATACTTCTATACGTAAAGCCGAGATTCTAACATTGAATGCCATTTTATAATTATGGATTTTAAATCATATTTTCGAATTCATAAGCCTTATTCCTTGCCCAAAAGGAATATTTTGTTGTGCGGGGTGAAGTGTTTGAATGAGATAATCCTTGAGGCTTGCAAGGAGCTTGTAGATGACGCTAAAAGTTGCTGCGCAGACCTAGTTTTTAAGGAAGTCTGTCTTGAAATCCTAGCAAGAGCCCGTCACGTTCTAGATGACGCAGAATTCCAAAGCCTAACCGCTTACGTTGCGGAAAAAATGAAAGAGAAAACAAAGATATCTCCTCGAGTCCTGCCCCAAAACCCGCTTCGATAATTAGATTTGTCCCTTCCCGCTTCACCCCGCATTCGCTTTTTAACGGAAAACATATATTTTTCGCTCAAGTGTACACCTTACCCTTAAACATTTTATCCATCGGAAGAACGGTAACTCTTTTCTTTAATTTTCACTTAAAGAGTACCACAGAAGGTGAAAACTTGTCAGAAAACTTCACCTATACAAAGGCAGGAGTGAACAGAGAACTTCGAGCCGTTTCCAAGGGAAGCTTAAAGATTTTTGAGGAAACCTATCAATTTAGCCCTCACGGCGAAGTCTTGCGACTTCCCTATGGCAATCTATTTCCTCTATGTAAAGATCGTTACCTAGACCTAGTAATCGAGGGTGTAGGTACAAAGGTTCTCATAGCCCAGCTTGCAGAAAAATATGATACAATTGGAATTGACGCTGTAGCCATGGCAGTAAACGATGTTATCCGATCCGGAGCAAAGCCCTTAGCCTTAGCTGATAATATCCACGCTCAGATTTCTAGTCCCGAACTGGTGAAGGAATGGACTAAGGGGATAGCTCGTGGAGCCTGTGAAGCCGAATGTGTTGTGGTTGGTGGAGAAATAGGCGATGTAGCTGAAATAATAAGAGGAATATTGCCAGACAAAGGATTTGACATGGTAGTTGCCTGTATAGGTGAAGTATCACGTGAAAAAATAATCTTGGGTAATAACCTTCAACCTGGAGATGCTATAATCGGACTGCGAAGCTCGGGGGTTCACAGCAACGGAATAACTCTTGCAAGAAAAGTTCTCTTCAAAGAATGGGGTGGTAAATATAACCCTTACGATGTGCCCGAAAGCATAAACCGTGAAATAGTCTATGAGGTTCTGGAACCCACAAGAATTTATGTTAAACCCTTCCTTAAGCTAACTGAAGAAACTCCAGTGAAGGCAGCCGTTCACATAACTGGTGATGCGTACCTAAAATTCAAACGCCTAAGTGTCTTCTCCACCCGAATAGGATTCAAATTCGATAATTTTAAGCCCCAACCTATCTTCGAGCTAATCCAGGAAGCAGCCCGGGAAACCCGTGGAACAATAACCGATGAGGAAATGCTTAAAACCTTTAATATGGGATGGGGCTTTGCTGTGATCATAGAAAAAACCTATGCTGAAGAGGCCTTGTCAATTCTTGAAAAACAAGGGGTTGAGGCTGAGATCATTGGACAAGTAACAGACTCGAAAGGAATAGTTGCCTTTTACAAGGGCAAAAAACTTGTTCTTACATGATGTTTTTAACACTTTTATTTAAATATGACTCTACAAAAGATTTAAATTTTTAAAAGTTTAACTGAAACCTATGATGTTCAAGGCGAGGGTGGAAATAAGCCTAAAAAGGGGACACATCGATCCTGAAGGAGAAACAACAGCTCGATTGCTCAAAGAGCTTGGCTACGCTGTTGAAAGCGTGAATGTAAGCAAGGTTTTTAACATAATTTTTAAGGCTGATTCGAAAGGGAACGCCGAAGATCAAGTGGAGGAAATGTGTCGAAGGTTATTGGCAAATCCGACAAAGGATAACTATACTTACACGATTGAGGAAGTGAAATAGCCAAATGTCAACAACTGAAACGAGAAAGCTCTATATTCGCAGAAATCTACCTTTCGAAGTTTACGAAATAAACATACTCAGCGCAACCAATGAAGAACTCCAAACAATAAGTCGAGAAATGGGCATAGGACTAAACCTAAATGAAATGAAGGCAGTACAAAAGTTTTTTCGGAAACATGGTAGAAACCCGACGGATGTAGAGCTGCAAACCATTGGACAAACATGGTCAGAACACTGCTTTCACAAAACCTTCAAAGGAAAAATAGTCTTTGGAGAAGAAGAGATTGAAAACCTATTTAAAACATATATCTTCAAAGTTACCGAAGAGTTGGCCCCTAAGTGGTGTTTTTCGGTTTTTGAAGATAATGCTGGAATAATACGTTTCCATGGGGATTATGGCATTGCTGTAAAAGTTGAAACTCACAATCACCCCTCAGCTATAGAGCCCTTCGGCGGAGCGGCAACAGGTGTCGGCGGAGTAATCCGGGATATCTTAGGCGTCTGGGCAGAACCTATCGCATGTACCGATGTCCTCTGCTTCGGCCCTTTA